>CAXBRZ010000382.1:0-2634 GCA_963978075.1 uncultured bacterium
GAGCACATCTACTGGGACCAGGCCAGTGTGCTCGTGCAGGTCGGATTGCTGGATCCCAAGGGCTTGCCCGTGGGTGGGGCCGACATCGCGCACAAGGTGCGCGATCCGTCCCTGCCGGCACGCACCTATCCTGCGTGATGCGCGATGGGCGGCACTTCCCGATGCGGGCGATGACTGCAAGGGCGGCAGATCCTCCAAGGACGGGCCGTCTGGGGAAGCGCCCTTCTTTACTCGCATGGGGTGCGTGGGCGGTGCTTGCCGCCTCACAGAGCGTGCATGCGGCCACTCCCGCCTCCGCACTGCTCGCGTCGGTGCGCAGGCCGCTGGCGAGCCTGCCGATCGCCTCGCGTATCCGCGTGCCGGTCGGTCCGGCGTGGCTTGAGACGGGATTCGACAGCGTGTGGGTGACCGACATCCTGCACCACCAGGTGCTGCGCATCGATCCGAAGACGGAGCGGGTGGTGGCGCGAATCCGCGTGGGCTCGGAGCCTGAACTCGGCCTCGGCATGGGCTTTGGTGCCGTCTGGGTGCCTGACGTGAAAGACCACACGCTGACGCAAATCGATCCCATCTCCCAGACGGTGCGAAGGGTCCTGCCGGTCAATCTGGCGCCTTACCCGGAGGGGTCCATCGGCGTCGGCGAGGGCGGGGTGTGGGTGATCACCAACAACGGCGGTACGGACGCCGGTACCCTGACGCAGGTGGATCCGGTCAGCGGCAGCGTCATTGCCGATATCCGGGTCCACCGTCAGTCCCACGCGGTCATGGTGGCCTTCGGTTCGGTGTGGGTGACGAGTACGGCGGAGCACCGACTGACGCGCGTGGATCCGAAGACACATCGGGTGGTGGCGGACATTGTCACCCATGATCGCCCGCTGTTCCTCGCCGCAGGCGAGGGGAGCGTGTGGGTGCTTTGCCAGGGCGACGGATCGCTGCAACGCGTCGACCCTGCTGCCGACGCCGTCGCCGCCACGCTGGCGCTGGGCGTGCCGGGCGAGGGCGGTGACCTCTCGATCAACGGCGGCTACGTCTGGGTCTCGGCGGAGGGCACGCCACTGACGCAGGTGGATCCGCGCGACAACCGCGTGCTGCGCCAATACGTCGGTGGCAAGAGGCTCGACACGTTGCGGGTCGCGTTCGGGTCGGCCTGGCTTGTCGATGCCGGCAAGGGGCGGGTCTGGCGCGTCCCGGTCGCGGACTGGCACTGAGGTCTGGCCGGTGGCGGGGCCCACCGGCCCTCAGGACTGGGTCGTCGTCTCGCCTGAGGGGAGGATCAGATGGTGCGGCGCGCGCGAACGCGAGTCGCGCCCCATAAGGCCATAGAGCAGTGCCGGAACGATGAATCCGACGATCCAGGAAATGTCGACCCCGCCGAGGCGCTCGACCAGTGGCCCGGTATAGAAACCGGTGGCAATGAAGGGAATCTGGATCAGGACCCCGATGGCATAGATGCCGATGCCTGTGGCGTTCCACCGCCCATAGCGGCCGCCGGGGTCGCTCAACGCCGGCACATCGTAGCGCGAGCGCGTGAAGGCGTAGAAATCGACAAGATTGATGGCGCTCCATGGCGTGAAGACCGTGAGCAGGCACAGGACGAACGACTGAAAGGCCTGCAGGAAGGAATGCCGGCCTGCGATGGCCAGCAGGCAGGACAGGCTGACCATCCCCACGATGTACAGGAAACGATGCCGCAAGGAGACGCGGACGGCGCCGGTGAAGCCGCTGACCATGGTCGCCATGGACATGAAGCTGCCGTACGAGTTGAGGGCGGTGACCGTGACCTTGCCCAACGCGATGCTGAAGTAGAGCACCGCCGCGAGACGTTCCGTTGCGCCGAGCCCGACGATATAGGTGACTTCGTGGTGCGCGAAGGCCGGTCCCGCGAGCGCTGCGGCCATGACGCCGAAAGTCATCGAGATCTGCGAACCGAGCACGGAGCCCAGCCCGACCGCGGCGACCACCCCCGTCACGGACGTGGTCGACGGCAGATAGCGGGAATAGTCGGCGACGTAAGGTCCGTAGGCGATCTGCCAGGATGCGGAGAGCGAGACCGCCAGCAGGAAGGTGTCCCACGCGAAGTGTCGCCGCGACAACAGTTCGGTCACGTCGTGGGTGGCAAAGAGGCGGGTGAACAGGTAGGCAAAAGCGAGCACGCCGATGACGCTGGCGATGCGGCCGAGGCCATGGATGACCCGATATCCGAACAGCGTGACCAGCACGATTAGCGCACCGAAGCCGCCGATGGCCATCGCGTCGTCCACCCGAAGCAGTTGCCCGAGCGCCTGGCCGGCCAGCAGGCAGCCGCTGGCGGTGAAGCCGATGTACATGAGGCAGACGGCGACGATCGGGATGAGCGCGCCGTAGACACCGAACTGGACGCGGCTGGAAATCATCTGCGGCAGCCCGAGCTGCGGCCCCTGGGTCGAGTGGAAGGCCATGAAGAAGGTGCCGAGCGCACACCCGAGTAGAGCCGCAATGGCCATCCAGAACAGGTTTCCGCCGAGATTAATGCCGACAACGCCGGTGGCGATGGTCGCGAGATGAGCATCGCCCATGAACCAGACGGGCCACAGGTGCCAGACCTTGCCGTGCCGTTCCCGCAATGGAACGTAATCGATCGAACGCGACTCAATC
>CAXBRZ010000383.1:0-2582 GCA_963978075.1 uncultured bacterium
CGAGAGTGGCGGATTATGGGGGTCCGTGGAACGGTGGGTCGGACACCCATCCGTGTTCCCGGTATAGTCCGCCTGTCCCGGCCACCTGTCCTGTTCCATGAGCGCGTCCGAATTTCGTACCCGTGCCCGCCGTCTGCGCGATGCCCGGAGACTGGTCATCAAGGTGGGGTCTGCGCTGTTGGTGGACGGCCGCTCCGGCCGATTGAACCGCAGTTGGCTGGAATCGTTGGCGGCGGACATCAAGGTGGCTGCTTCCCGGGGACAGCAGGTCATCGTGGTGTCGTCCGGGGCGATCGCGCTTGGGCGGCGCCACCTCGGTCTGCCGACCGGAAAGCTCCGGCTTGAGGAAAGCCAGGCGGCGGCGGCAGTGGGCCAGATTCGTCTCGCCAAAGCCTGGCAGGAAGTGCTCGAGGACCGCGGCCTTGCGGTGGCGCAGATTCTGCTCACGCTGGACGATACCGAGGAGCGCCGGCGTTATCTCAACGCTCGCGCGACCCTGAATACCCTTTTGAGCCTCGGAGCCATTCCGGTCATCAACGAAAACGACACGGTCGCCACGTCGGAAATCCGTTACGGCGACAACGACCGTCTCGCCGCCCGAGTGGCCCAGATGACCAGTGCCGAGTGTCTCGTTCTCCTGTCGGATATCGACGGCCTCTATACGGCGGATCCCGGCAAGGACCCGAACGCGCAATTCATTCCCGAAATCCGCGAAATCGATCCACGGATCGACGCCATGGCCAGTGGCCCGACGTCAGGTCTCGGATCCGGGGGCATGACGACCAAGGTCGCGGCCGCCCGCATCGCGGTCGCCGCAGGGTGTAGCCTGTGCATTGCCAGTGGGCATACCACCCATCCGCTCGCCGCCATCGAGCGGGGCAATCGCTGCAGTTGGTTCCTGCCCTCGACCACTCCGCTTGCGTCACGCAAGCAGTGGATTGCCGGCACTTTGAAGCCTTCCGGGGTGCTCAGTGTCGATGCGGGCGCGGCGGCGGCGCTGGGGCGCGGGAAGAGCCTGCTGCCCGCAGGCCTGGTTGCCGTGAGCGGGCGGTTCGGGCGTGGCGATACCGTCAGCGTGCAGCACGAGGGGGCCGAAATCGCCCGCGGCCTCGTGGCCTATGGCGCGGATGAGGCGCGACTCATCGCAGGCCGCCGCAGTTCGCAGATCGAAGCGTTGCTGGGCTACGTCGGCAGGGACGAGATCATCCACCGGGATGATCTGGTGATGACCACGAAGCAGGAACGGACATGAGTGTCGACCTCGACAAGGATTTGGGTACGCTCATGCAGTCGATGGGACGCGCGGCGCGGGAGGCGGCGGCCGTGCTTGCCAACGCGCCGCGGGCCACCAAGGATCTGGCCCTCAAGGTCGCCGCCGGGCAATTGCGGACGCAATCCGCCGCCATTCTCGCCGCCAACGCCCAGGATCTCGCGGCAGCCGAGGCGCGAGGCCTCAAGGGCGCACTGCTGGATCGCCTCAGACTGGATCCGGCGCGGATAGAGGCGATGGCCCGCGGCCTTGAAGAGATTGTCCTTCTGGAAGATCCGGTCGGCACCGTCATTGCGCAATGGACCCGGCCGAACGGCTTGCTCATCCAGCGTGTGAGGGTGCCCCTGGGGGTCGTCGGCATCATTTTCGAGAGCCGGCCCAATGTCACGGCGGACGCCGGCGCCTTGTGCCTCAAATCCGGGAATGCCGCGATCCTGCGACCGGGTTCCGAGAGCGCGTGCTCCAGTGCGGCGATCCACGGATGCCTTGAGTCCGGCTTGCAGGCAGCGGGCCTGCCGGTCGCCTGTATCCAGCGGATTCCGACTACGGACCGGGAGGCGGTGCGCCACCTTCTGGCGGAGATGACCGAATTCGTTGACGTGGTCGTGCCGCGTGGTGGCAAGGGCCTGATCGAGCGGGTGCAGCGTGAGGCGCGCGTGCCCGTGATCGGCCATCTGGACGGCAATTGCCATGTCTATGTCGACCGGGACGCGGATTTGCCGATGGCCGTGAAGATTGTTCTGAATGCCAAACTGCGCCGCACGGCATCTGCGGATCCGCCGAGACACTGCTGGTCGACCGCGCGGTGACAGGCAGTCATTTGCCTGTGCTGGTAAATGCCTTGCTTGAGGCAGGATGCGAGGTTCGTGGTGACGCCACCTGCCAGGCGGTGGACACCCGAGTGGTCGCCGCCAGTGAAGATGACTGGTACACGGAATATCTCGACGCCATTATCGCCGTCCGGGTCGTGGACGGCGTCGACGAGGCGATCCGGCACATCGGTCACTACGGCTCTGCGCATACCGAGTCGATCGTGACGTCCAACGATACGACTGCGGAGCGGTTCCTCACGCAGGTCGACAGCGCCATCGTCCTGCACAACGCCTCCACCCAGTTCGCCGACGGCGGCGAGTTTGGAATGGGCGCCGAGATCGGCATTTCCACCGACCGTTTTCATGCCCGCGGCCCGGTGGGTGTCGAGCAGTTGACGAGCTACAAATACGTCGTGCGCGGAGACGGCCAGACGCGCCCGGGCTGACGGCTCCGTCGACTCAGGGGTAACCACCCGCCAGTACGGCGGCCTCGCGGCCTG
>CAXBRZ010000384.1:0-2548 GCA_963978075.1 uncultured bacterium
GGTGAGTTCGGTCTCGAAGCCGGCACGCGGATTGACGAGACAGCTGACCCGCTCGCCGGCGAAAATCCGGTCAAGGCAGGCCTGGTTGCAGGCGATGCAGGTGTTGATCTCGTCCGCGCGGCCGCTCGCCGCCTTGGCGACGAAGTCAGGGTCGGCGAGGAACGGACGGGCCATCGACACCATATCCGCACCGCCGCGCGCGAGGACCGATTCGGCGACCGCAGGATCGTTGATACGGTTCGTCGCCACGAGCGGCACACGCACATGCGGACGCAGACGCTCCGTGACCCAGGCAAATCCCGCGCGTGGCACCACCGTTGCGATGGTGGGGATACGCGCCTCGTGCCAGCCGATGCCCGTGTTCAGGATGGTGACCCCGGCCTCCTCGAGCGCCTGCGCCAGCGTCACAACCTCCTCGAACGTGCTGCCCCTCTCGACAAGGTCGAGCATCGACAGACGGAAGATGAGGATGAAGTCCGCACCGACCGCCTCCCGTGCCTGGCGGACGACCTCGACGGCAAAGCGGATCCGGTTGGCATACACGCCGCCCCATCCGTCCTCGCGACGGTTGGTGCGCTGCGCGATGAACTCGTTGATGAGGTAGCCCTCGGAGCCCATGATTTCCACGCCGTCGTAGCCCGCCTCGCGGGCGAGCGCCGTCGTCCGCGAAAACGCCGCGATCTGCCGCCGGATGCCGCGCTCGGTGAGCGCGAACGGCGTGTGCCGCGAGATGGGCGCCCGGATCGCCGACGGCGCGACGCTCTTGGCGTGATAGGCATAGCGTCCGGTATGCAGGATCTGCAGACACACATGCCCGCCCTCGGCATGGACCGCTTCGGGCACGAGGCGGTGATGCGCCACCGCACGCGGGTGACTGAAGGTCTCACGCCCCCAGCCGCCGCGGCCGACGCCATTGGGGGCGACGCCGCCCGTGACGATCAGGCCCGCGCCACCGCGGGCCCGCTCGGCGAGGTAGGCCGCAAGACGCGGATAGCGCGACGGATGGTCCTCAAGCCCGGTGTGCATCGAGCCCATCAGGGCGCGGTTGCGCAGGCGGACAAAGCCAAGGTCAAGGGGTTTCAGCAGATGGGGATACGCCGCCATGCGCGGATGATAGCAAGCGCGGCGGGCACACCGGTCTCACAGACTGCGCAGGCCCTCCACAATGGACATCCGTGCGGCGCGAAGGCCTGGCCAGAGTCCGCCGACAAAACCCAGCGCGAGGGCATAGAGCACACCGGTCACGACGACCCGGGGCGAGACCACGAAGGCAAAGCTCAACTGGCTGAAGGTCTGGAAATTGAGGGTGGAGGCGCGCGTGCCGTCGAAGGCGATCCAGGCCGCCAGCGCACCGAGGACTCCCCCGGCGAGACCGAGCAGTAGCGCTTCGGTCATCACACTGGCGAGCACCGCCGAGGCGCCGAAGCCGATGGCCCGCAGGGTCGCAATCTCCCGCGTACGGGCGGCGACCGCCGAGTACATCGTGTTGAGCGCCCCGAACACCGCTCCAACGCCCATCAGCAGCGAAATCGTCGAGCCCAGTACGGTCACGAGCGTGATGAGCGAGCGCGATTGCGCGGCGTAGAAGTCGCGCTCGGTGGTGACCGTGACGTTGACCCGCGGATCGGCCTTCAGGGCCGCGCGAATCCGCTCCAGGGAGGACGGATCCGCCAGCGCAAGGCGCACCGACTGCACGGCAGTGCGTCGGTAACTGCCCTTCAGGACCTCGATGTCAGTCCAGAGTTCGGACTCGGTGACGCTGCCACCGTCCTCGAAAAAGCCCACCACCTCCCAGCGCTGCGTCCCGAACTGCACCGTGCTGCCAAGGTGCAGGCCGCGAAAACCGACCGCCGCGCCCCGTCCCACGATGACTTCGTAAAGGCCGGATCGGTACATGCGTCCGGAGGTCAGGCGGAAATGGCGGCGCAACTCGCGACCGCGTGGACCGAGGCCGCGAAAGGGCACGTTCGCCGCCGTCCCGCTGCCGGCCATCGGCAGGTCGACAAGGACGTAGCTCTCGGGACTGGCGAGCGGACCGTTCGCATCCCGCGCCACGCCGGGCGCATCGACCACCGTATTGGCCTCGGCGGTCAGGAGGTTGCTGGCCAGTTCCCCGGACGACCCGCCCCGCAGAACCACCGCCACATCGGTGGCACCCGTCGTGGCCAGCGCCTCGCGAAACCCCTGCGCGATCGCAAGCGTCGCCGTCAGCACCATCACGACCCCGCCGATGCCGATGACCGCCACAAGGGCCGGCACCATGCGCGCCGGCAGGCTGCGCAGGTTCATGAGGATCACCGAGGCCAATACGCGAGAACGCATGTCAGGTCGCCCTCAGGGCCGTCACGATCTGCAGCCGTTGGGCCTGCAGCGCCGGGATCAATCCCGCCACGAGGCCGAGCCCCAGCGCATACAGCCCGGCGGTGCCGTAGGCGTGCGGGGGAATGGTGAACTGCGGGAGGAACGACTTGAGCGCAGCACCGAGGCCACCCGCCGCACCCGTGGCAAGCGCGAGGCCGATCGCGGCGCCCGTCAGGGTGATCAGGAG
>CAXBRZ010000385.1:0-2527 GCA_963978075.1 uncultured bacterium
AGCGGAAAGGTGACGCCGGTGGGCAAGGCCGGCCTGTTCACCTCCTCGGCACCGTCGCCCGACGGGAAGTACCTGCTCACCCAGCGCGTGCACCGGCCCTACTCCTGGGTGCTGCCCATCGAGCGCTTCCCGGTGGATATGGAGGTGTGGCGGCTCGACGGGTCCCTGGTGAAACAGGTGGCCTCGCAACCGCTGGCCGACCGCGTCGGCATGACCAAAAGTGGCCTCTATGCCCACTTTGGATCGAAGGAGGCGCTGCAGCTCGCGACCCTGGAGTCGGCCACCGATCGTTTCCTTGAAACCGTGGTGGCACCTTCGAAGTCGGAAGCGCCAGGCTTGCCCCGCCTTGAGGGCCTGTTTGAACGCTGGCTCGCCTGGCCGGGCAATGCCGGACTTCCCGGGCAATGTCCGTTCTTTGCGGCGGCCAGCGAATTTGATGACGCGGATGGGCCTGTGCGTGACCGGCTGGAACGTACCTTTCGGGAGTTCCGGCAAGTGAGCCTGCAACTCATCGCTTCCGCGGTCCGGCATGGCCACCTGCCGCAGGCGACCGATTCCGAACAGTGGTTTCACAACCTGATGGCCTTGCGTCAGGCGCATCACTGGGCGGCCGGATTCATGCGTGACGAGAAGGCGCTTGAACGCGCCCGTGCGGGCTTCGACCGGCTGGCAGGGCGCCGGCGCGTGGCCTGATCCTGCCTGCTGCCATCCCGTCGTTCGTCCGGAGTCCGAATTCCCCGTGATCCGAAATCAGTGTGCCAGTGTGTTGCTCTGCATGGGCGCGGTCGTACTGCTGGCGTCCTGCGGAGATCGCCAGTCCCGCCCCCATGCCGCTTTCAGGGACTGGAACCAACCCGCCCCGGTGACGTTGCCAATGCGGATCGCCCCGGACCTGCTCGTCAAACGCGTCCGCTTCGGTGTGATGAAGACAACGCCGTCGGGCAACGAGGTGTTTGTCCCTTCCAGCACGCTGCCGGGGGAAGAGGGAGTCAATTACGGTTGGGAGGCGGAGGTCGAGACGACACGGTCGGTGCTGCGCTGGCAAGAACGCCTGACGGCGCCCAAGCCGATAGAGGACTGGGGCGACGCCGAGGACGACGACGACTTCCTGATCTCACAAGACGGGCGCACGGCCCTGTCGGCGGGAAGCGAGATGATCGACGGTGGCAAGGTTCAGCATCTGTACTGGATACTCGGGACGGGAGATCCCCCGGGTCGCTATGAGATGGAGGTGGCCATCGAGGGCCATCCGGTGGGTCAATTCGTATTCGTTCTTGAACGACCGGTGCACGAAAAGCCCGTGCTCGTGCGGTATCCTCGACGCATCGGCGCAATGCCGGGCAGGCGGATTGTGCAAAACGGGGGTGCGGTCGTATGGAAATGAGACGGGTTAGCGCAGGAGAACTGCGGGCCATCGGCTACGACGAAGCCAACCGCCTGTTGCGGGTCGAGATCGGTTCACGCGTGATCGAATATTCGGGAGTCTCATTCGAAGTCTGGCGGCGTTTGTCCGGTTCTTCATCCATGTGGAGTTACTACCGGGACAACATCGAAGAAAACTACTCGGAACGTATTGTCCGCTGAGTCCGATCCTGACGATGAAGACTTTCAGCGTTCGTCGCATCTTGCCCGTCGCACTGTCGGCTCTGATTGTTGCGTTGGCCGTTCGATTCCTGCAGCACGGCGGAATGCGGCAACTCAACATCGCCGATGTCGTGCGTTCGCTGCACGAGATTCCGATCAGTTCCGCGCTCATTGGCGCGCTGCTGTCCTTGACGCTATACGGGGCCCTGGCGGTCTGCGAAGCGATCATCGCCGGCGTGGTGGCAGGTCCTGTCAGCGCCCGACGGGCAGCGCTGGGTGGGTTTCTCGCCTCGGCCATCGGTCGCGTGCTTGGCCTTGGTACGGTGTCCGGCGGGGCGATCCGATACCGCCTGTATGCCGCGGTCGGCATGCGGCCGCTCGACATCGGCAAAATGATTCTGCTGGCGGCGATTCCCTACCCGGCAGGCCTCGGGATGTTGCTGTCAGTCTCGCTCCTGTTGCAGACCGACGCCGCTGCGCCCCTCCTGCACACGACGCCCGCTCTCGTGCGGGGTATCGGCTTGGCCCTTGTCGCCATGCATCTTGCGTATCTGACGCTGGTGTTGCGTCACCGGGGACCCTTGCATGTGGGACGCTATCAGGTCCCACTGCCACCACCGCGCCTGACCGGAATCCAGTACCTCGTCGGGATCCTGGAAGTCACGTGCGGTGCGGCCATTCTGTATGTCCTGCTGCCTGCCGGAACCGATCTGCCCTTCACCGTGTATGTCGGTCTCTATGTCGTCAGCATTCTGGCGGGGCTGGCATCCGGCCTGCCTGCCGGCCTCGGCGTATTCGATGTCGCCATTGTCGCCCTGCTGCCGTCACTGCCGCCCGCACAGGTCGCTGCGGCGGTGATCGTATACCGCGGACTTCTCGAAGCCGGGCCAGCGCTGCTTGCCCTGACGACGTTTGCCGCCTACGAAATCTGGTGGCGTCTGCC
>CAXBRZ010000386.1:0-2521 GCA_963978075.1 uncultured bacterium
GTGCTCGATGAAGTTCGTCACCGAGTCGATGACGCCGGGCACAAGGATCTTGTCCTCGGGGATGTCGGCCTGCTCGAAGACCGTCCACTCGTGCGCGTGGCGTGGATTCGAGGATTCGAACAGGAGCGCCTGAGGCTTGGCCTGCAACGCGATCGGCAGCACGACGTCCATCGGGACATCGTGGTGGTGCGGGCCCTCGTAGTTGCCCCAGCACACATGCAGCCGCAAGCGGTCCGCCGGACAGTTGCGCAGCGCATCGTTCAGCACCTCGACGTGCAGGTGCGTCAGACGCTCGTAGTCCTCGAGGCTGCGTCCCTTGAAGAGCGTGTGGCGGCCGAGTCCCAAGTCCGGTGAGTCGATCTGCAGCAGGAACCCGGCGCCGACGATGGCCTCGTACTCGACGCGCATGGCCTCGCCGAGCGCGCGGACGTAGGACTCGTGGTCCGGGTAGTAGTCGTTCGGCTGGAACAACGCGATGACGCCGGGCGAGGCCGCGTTCATGAACGGCTCCACCACCGGCGACCGGGCGAGCGCCGCGTTGAACCAGCGCACGTCGTCCTCAAGCGGTTGCGCACTCTTCGGGGCAATGGGGCCCACGCAACGCGGCCGCCGGTAGGTCGGCGTGCCGCCTGCGCTCGCAAGGCGCTTCAGGAACCCTGGAAAATCCTCGAGGTCCGCCGGCGGGTTGCGCGGGCTGTCCCCGTCAAAGCCCGAGAGCCGGTCCTTTACGTAGGTGGCATAGCTGATCTTGCTCTGCTCGCCGTCACTCGCGAGGTCCACGCCGACGGCGGCCTGGCGGGCGACCACCTCGGCGACGGCCTCGCCGATGATGCGGTCGAAATCCGCATCATCCGGGCCCTCGCCGCGCTCACGGCCGAACACGGCATCGGTGACGGTGGCGGAACGCGGCAGGCTGCCGACGTGGGTGGTCAGGATCCGCTCGGTGGACGTCTTCATGAAGTTCTCCTGAAGAGACGCCGCAGCGCCTCGTTGACAGCATCCGGGGCCTCGATCGTCGACAGGTGCCCGCAGTCGGCGAGCACCATGAGGTCCGCGCGTGGCAGTGCGTCGGCCATGGCCGCGTGCAGCGCGGGTGGACACAACTCATCCTCGCGGCCGCACAGCACGAGCGACGGGCAGTCGATCTGCGCCAGCAGTCCGCTCGCCTCGGGACGGTTCTTGAGCGCCTCCGACTGGCGGCGGAACACGTCCGCCCCGAGGTCGAGACCCATCGCGAGCAGGTCGGTGAGCATGGCCTGGTGGTGGCGGTGGCAGGCGGCAAGATAGCGCGGCTTCAGCGAGTGGACGAGCACCTCGCGCAGTTCGCCGGCCTCGACCGCCGCCATCTGTGCCAGCCGCTGCGCGAGGCGCTCGGGCCGCTCGGCGTGCGGGGTGGTGTCAAGGAGCGCGAGGTGCGTGATCCGCCGAGGTGCCTGGCGCCACAGTTCCAGGGCGACGATGCCGCCCATGGAGAGCCCGACGACCGCGAACTCGTCGGGCGCGGTGGCCAGCACCTCTGCGGCCATCGTCTCGATGCTGTCGTCGAGCGTGAGGTCCGCGTGGCGGACCTCGGCCAGATCCTGCAGGGCGAGCGCCTGCGCTGCATACATCCGCCCATCCAGCATCATGCCGGGCAGGAGGAGGACGGGCGGTGCGCGCACGCAGGCGGATCCTGTCTTCAGGACTGTCGGTAGCGCCGCACGCGGATGTCGGCCTGTTCCTTGTGACCGGCAAAGCCCTCAAGCGCGCACAGGCGCGAGCAGTACTCGCCGACGTGCACGGAGGCGGCTTCGGTGAGCACCTTCTGGTAGGTGCAGGTCTTCAGGAACTTGCCCACCCACAGGCCACCCGTGTAACGCGCCGACTTCTTGGTCGGCAGGGTGTGGTTGGTGCCGATGCACTTGTCGCCGTAGGAGACGTTGGTCTTCTCGCCGAGGAAGAGGGCGCCGTAGTTGGTCATGTGGTTCAGGAAGTAATCCGGGTCCCGAGTCATGACCTGCACGTGCTCGGAGGCGATGTCGTCGGCGACGGACACCATTTCCTCCAGCGTGTCGCAGACGATGACCTGGCCGTAGTCGCGCCAGGCCTGACCGGCGATCGCGGCGGTCGGCAGGATGGTCAGCTGCCGCTCGACCTCGGCCATCGTGGCGTGGGCGAGGGCCTCGGAGTTGGTAAGCAACACGGCCGGCGATTTCGGTTTTTGAAGGCGTTGACCGCACCGAAGGTGACGAGAATGAGCACCAGGCCAAGCGCCACCCAAAGGGCCAGCATCAGGAACCGGATGACCGTCACCGCCGCCCCGAGCGAAAAGAAGGTGCCTGCAAACCCCATCAGAAGAAAGACGAGCCAGATCATGCCGCCACCGCCGCCGGGGCGTTCGGACCGATCGGGTCGGTCGGATCAACAGGATCAGTCGGGAACCAGTCCGCGAGACGACGCAGCAGCTTTCCGACCGTGACCATGCTCTTGCGACCGCATTGCGCCGCCGCATGCCTGGTCTTTGCCAAGGCATCACCGGCCT
>CAXBRZ010000387.1:0-2517 GCA_963978075.1 uncultured bacterium
ATTTCGGCGGTTCAAGCATCGCGCCACGCGGCTGGCAGGCAGCGATGATCGTCTACTCCATCATTGCGGTTGTATTCTTCGTCCTGACGTTCCTGCTGACCCGCGAGCGGGTCAAGCCGGTTGCCGACCATCACCAGAACCTCAAGGAAGACTTGCGTGACCTGCGGGGCAACCGGCCATGGCTGGTGTTGAGCCTTGTGGGCGTGGCCGCACTGACCTGCGGCAACATGCGCAGTGCCGTCATGCTGTATTACTTCGATTACGTCGTTCCCAACGGACACGGTGCCTTTGCGACCGCCATGACCATCGGCGCGTTGGCGTTCCTTGTGGGCGTTGCGATCTCCGCGCCCCTGGTGCACCGCTTCGGCAAGAAGCGTTTCTATCTTTGGTCCACGCTGACCACAGCGGTGCTTCTGGTTGCTTTCTATTTTGTCCCGGTGGGCAATATTCCGGCGATCTGGGCACTGCACGGCCTGATCAGCCTGTCGATTGCGCCGACAGCCCCGATCATCTGGTCGATGTATGCGGATACGGCGGACTATTCGGAATGGAAGACCCAGCGGCGCGCGACAGGCCTTGTGTTCTCCGCAGCCTCCTTCTCGCAGAAGGTGGGTTGGGCCCTTGGTGGTGCCGGTACGGGGTGGCTGCTGGCTTATTTCGGCTACCAGCCGAACGTGGCGCAGGCGGCCGGCACATTGCACGGCATCGTTCTCATGATGAGCCTGATCCCGGCAGGCATCGCCGTACTCGCGGCGGTCGCATTGCGCTATTACACGCTCGATGAGGCAGCGGTGGCGCGGATGGCTGTTGACCTGGCGCCGCGTCGCGCGGCGGCGGCGTCCGAAGGCGCTTGAGCCGGGGTGATTAGTCGATCCTGAGGCGCTTGCGCATCACAAGGACGTTGCAGCCGTCCTCGAGGCGGTAGGTCACCTCGTCCATCAGCGTACGGATGAGGTGGACCCCGAGGCCGCCGACGGGCCTGTCCTGCATCGCCGCACCAATGTCGGGTGGGGCGAGCGTCAGGGGGTCGAAGGGGTTGCCGTTGTCGCGGATCGTCATCTGCACGCTATCCGCGGCATGTTCGAGCGTCACGTCGGTCCAGACGTCCGTGCGGCCCTCGCTGCCGTGCATCACAACGTTCATGAAGACTTCTTCGAGCGCCAGTTCGAACGGGAACCGGTCCGATTCCGGCAGATGCTCGGCCGTCCAGACATCCGACAGGAAGGACTGCAGGGGCGCGAGCGACGACGCGCTGGCGCCCACGGTCGTCCGTGCGACGGTCACGCGTGACGCCCGACCTTCTCGAGTGCTCCCGCGCGGTCACCAAGAACGTCGATGATGCGGGCGAAGCCGCTGACGTCGAAGACTTCCTTGACCGCAGGCGTCAGGGCGTAGACGGCGAAGGGTACATTCGCGGCCTTGGCCGCGCGGGCGGCGACCAGGAATACGCGCAGGCCGGCGCTGGAGACGTACTCCAGCGAACCGCAGTCGATCAGGAGGGCATTGCCGTCGGTGGCGGCTGATGCGACCGATTTTTCCAGTTCCTGCTGGAAGTGGCCGGCGGCCTCGAAATCAAGGCGGCCCTGCGCGTGCAGGGTGGTGGTCTGGTTCTGGGTCTCTTGTGTCAGGTTCACGGCTGGCCTCTGGCAGATACTGGAATCAGTGGATGGATAGCATGATCGCATGCGCGCGGACTTCTGCATCCGCGCGAATCGCCGCCTCGACGGCCCGAACGACGAGGTCGAGGCCGCCGATTTCGGCGATTCTTTCGGCGAGGCGGGCGACTTCGGACTTGGACAGGAAGGCCTCGAGCAGCCCGCCGGCAACGGCGAGTCCGATGAGCATGGAATCATCCGGCGTCGGCAGGCCGTCGGAGAGCAATGCGCCAAGGATGCGCAGCTTGGCTTCCTTTTGCTCCTTGCCGCCGTCATCGATGGGGTAGCGGCGGGCACGCAGCGCCCACAGGAAACGCTTCTCCGCCTGGTGGAGGATGCCGCGCTTCTGCAGCTGGCCGAGGGTCATGCGCACGAGATCCGGCGAGTCTCCCTGCAGTTCCAGCACCCAGCGCTCCGTGGTCTGTTGGGGGCCTGCGGCGATGACCTCGAGGACCCGGTCCTGCGCCGCAAGGCCGGTCGGCTCCGCGCTCAGCACGTTCAGGCCGGCAAGGTCGGCATCGACGCGGCCCGCCTTGTTGAGATCGACAATGCAGGCGCCGATGAGGGCCATCGCAAAGTTCGGGGACCCGGCCGTGTAGGCAATCCGTCCGTCGTCCTCGACGGCCAGCAAGGTGAGTTCCTCGGTCAGGCTGATCACTGGTCTTCTCCGGTCACTGCCCCTTGAGGGGCGTCTGGCTACGGACCTGACTTTAACACTCGGCCACGCCTCAGTGGTCCAGATACGTCCAGCGGCTGAAATGGGCGGCCTGTCCCAGGCGCCTGCCCTCGTCGTACAGGTTCCAGACGGACGCGCCGGCAATGCGAAAGCGGCGGCCGCTGGCGGCCACCCGTACGCCGGCGT
>CAXBRZ010000388.1:0-2508 GCA_963978075.1 uncultured bacterium
GGTAAAGGGAGGGGGATATGACGGACCTCATGACACGCCGTCGGCTCTTCGCGCTCGGCCTTGGCGGCGCGGCTGCGGCAGCGGTGACGGTCACGACCTCGGGCACGACCGAGCCTCGGCGACCGTCGGTGCTCACGTTTTTCGATCCTCGCTTCGGCGCATCCTCGTCTTTGGCGCGTGCGCTGCCTGCCGCCGGGCCCCTCGTCGCGGTCGAATCGGAGATTGGCCATTTGGTCGCCATCGACTGGCAGGCCCTTGCCGATGGCACGCTGCGGCTGCAGGGGGTGACGACGGAGATCGTTCCGTTCTGCCTCGAGCATGCCATTCCGCGCCATGCCGGTCTGCGGGCGCGCGTCGAACGCGTCGACCGGGATCTTTTCTCGTGGTCACTGGGCTCGCCGGCGACGGCTCCGGCCTGAGCATCTCAACCGGGGATATTTTCATGTCAGAGCTATTGCCCAAAGGGGTCAGCGCCGAACAGTTTGCCCATGCGCTCGAGGCATTCCGCGCCATCGTGGGCCGCGAGTTCGTCTTTACCGGGGACGCGCTTGCAGGTTACGCGGATCCTTATGGGATCCATGCGGACGAGAACGCGCATGCGCCTTCGGCGGCCGTGGCCCCGGCCGCTACCGAGCAGGTGCAGGAGATCGTCAAGGCGGCCAACCGTTACGGTGTGCCCCTCTGGCCGGTCTCCTGCGGCAAAAATCTGGGCTACGGCGGCGCTTCGCCGCGGATGCCGGGGACCGTTGTCCTCGACCTCAAGCGCATGAACCGCATTCTCGAGGTCAGCGAAGAGGACGGGTACGCGCTGGTGGAGCCTGGCGTGAGTTACTTCGACCTGTATGCGTACATCCAGTCGAAGGGCTTAAAGCTGTGGCTCGACGTGCCCGACCCGGGCTGGGGCAGCGTGATGGGTAATGCGCTCGACCATGGAGTGGGTTACACCCCGTACGGGGACCATTTCGCCATGCAGTGCGGCATGGAGGTCGTCCTGCCGACGGGCGAACTGGTGCGCACCGGCATGGGCGCGATGCCGGGCAGCAGCACCTGGCAGTTGTTCAAGTACGGCTTCGGGCCGTACGTGGACGGCATCTTCACGCAGTCCAATTTCGGCGTCGTCACCAAGATGGGCATCTGGCTGATGCCGGAGCCGCCGGGGTACCGGCCCTACATGATCACCTTCCAGCGGGAGGAGGATCTCGAACAGATCGTCGAGGTCCTGCGGCCGCTGAAGGTCGGGATGGTGATCCAGAATGGCGCGACCATCCGCAGCCTGCTCCTGGTGGCGGCCGTCAACTCGACCAAGAGCCAGTACACGGACAAGCCCGGCCCGCTGCCGGACAGCATCCTGCGCAAGATCATGCAGGAGCAGGACATCGGCATGTGGAACATCTACGGTGCCCTGTACGGACCGCCGCCGATCATGGATACGCTTGAGGCGGTGATTCGCGATTCTTTTGCCAAGATTCCGGGCGCACGGTTCTATCTGCAGCACGAGCGCAAGAATCCGGCCGACCTTTTCCACGTGCGCGCCGACACGATGCGCGGCATCCCGCGTCTGAGCGAGTTCGGGTTCGTGAACTGGTCGGGCGGTGGCGGTCACATCGGTATCTCGCCTGTCTCGGCCATTCGCGGCAAGGAGGCCATGAAGCAGTACACGCTCGTGCGCGACCGTCTGCACGCATTTGGCTTTGACTACATGAGTATTTTCGCGATCGGCTGGCGCGAACTGCACCATGTGGTCGAACTGCTGTTTGATCGGCGTGATCCCGAGACCAAGAAGCGGGCGCTTGAGGTGTTCCGGGTACTCGTGGCCGAGGCGGCGGCAGCGGGCTATGGGGAATACCGTACGCACCTGACATTCATGGACGATATCGCGGCCACCTATTCGTGGAACGACCACGCGCTCTTGAAGATGCACCAGACACTCAAGGATGCGCTCGACCCGAAGGGCATTCTGGCACCTGGCAAGTCCGGCATCTGGCCATCGCGCTACCGGGGAGGCTGAGCATGCGACATTCGATGTGGCTCACGGGAATCGCGCTGCTGCTGGCCGGCAGTGCTGTCGCCGACGGTGTGCAGGAGGGTCAGCAGGTTTTCGAACGCCAGTGCGCCGCCTGCCATGGCGCAGGACCCCATCACGCAGGTACGGCCAAACTCCAGGTGGTGCGCGGACCGGACCGGGCGGTGCTCGCCGAACGCACCGACCTCATCGGCGATTACATCCGCATCGTGGTGCGGCGTGGTCTGATCGAGATGCCGCCCTGGCGCAAGACCGAACTCAGCGACGAGGATCTCGATCACCTCGTGGCGTACCTCACGCGCCCGCGCGATCCGTCCGCACGCTGACGGCGCAAGAACCTTCGCTTCGGGGATGCCGCGAAGGAGGGCTGTTGCGGAACTGGCGCGAAGACTCGTCGAATACAAGTACGACATCCGTCCGCTGGTGCGCGACATCTGCACCTCGCAGACCTATCAGCGCAGCACGATCGCCAACGAGACCAACGC
>CAXBRZ010000389.1:0-2495 GCA_963978075.1 uncultured bacterium
GGGGAACGCCGGCTGCCGCACGACTTCGGCGAGCGTGGCGAGCACGCTGTCGAGGTCTTCCACGAGGCACGTGCACACGAACGACATGATGTGGCGATTGATCGTGATGGCGAGCGAGACGCCTCGATCCTCGAGCGCCGTGGCAATCGACTCCGCATCCCGCGTGTCGGTACCCCGGTCGATCGTCCGCGAGACGAAGTGCGCGAGCCCGGGCTGGTCAGGCGCATCGAAGATCGAGCCCGCGTCGCAGGCGAGGTGAACCGTGACGGCCGGGGTGGACGTGGCGTGCTTGGCGATGACGGTCAGGCCGTTGCCCAGCACGGAGCGCACGGGTGCGAGCCCGCGATGTGCGACCGCGGTCATCGCCGCCGCCTTGCCGCGGGCGCGCTCGCGGCGGCGATCGGTTCGGGTTTGTGGGGCATCGAGCACCGGATCGAGCCGGATGCGCCCATCATCGGTAACGCCTATGACCGCGAACATCCGAAAAAGCGACGTCTCCCAGGCACGCTTTGGGAAGCATCCGAACGACTTTTGGCCTCCAAGGCAGCGCGTGCGCTGTTCGGCGACGAATTCGTCGAACACCACGCTGCCACGCGTCAATGGGAAGAGCGCGAGTTCCGCAAAGCCATCACCAGCTGGGAACTGTCCCGCTACTTCGAGATCATCTGAGGCCCCGCATGACCACGATGCAGAGAACGCTCTCGCCGGTTGACGGCAGCGTCTATGTCGAGCGAGCGGTGGCAGACGTCGCCGCAATCAACCGTACGCTCGATGCGGGAGTGGCGGCCCAGCGCCAGTGGGCAGCGACGTCGCTGGCAGACCGCATCGCCGTGCTCAGTCGCGCGGTGGATGCCTTTGTCGCAGAAGGCCCCGCCATTGCGCTTGAGATCAGCTGGCAGATGGGCAGGCCGATCGCCCATTCTCCCGGGGAGATCCGTGGCTTCGAGGAACGGGCGCGTCACATGCTTGCGACGGCGGAGGAATCGCTGGCACCGATCCGCCCGACACCGCGGGATGGATTCGAGCGCAAGATCAAACGCGTCCCGCTTGGCGTTGTCGCGGTGGTAGCGCCCTGGAATTACCCTTACCTCACGGCCGTAAACGCCGTGATACCGGCACTCGCTGCCGGAAACTCGGTGGTTCTCAAGCACTCGCATCAGACGCCTCTTTGTGCCGAGCGTTTCGCCCAGGCATTTGCCAGCGCCGGACTTCCCGAGGGGGTTTTCTCCTACCTGCACCTCTCGCACGCCGATACCGCGACCCTGATGGGAGATCCCCGAGTGGCGCACGTGTGCTTCACCGGCTCGGTCGAAGGGGGACGTGCGGTCGTGGCCGCCACGGGCCGAGGCTTCGCAACCGCAGGACTTGAGCTCGGCGGCAAGGATCCAGCCTACGTGCGTGCAGACGCGAATCTCGCGCACGCCATCGACTCGCTGGCCGATGGCGCCTTTTTCAATGCCGGGCAGTCGTGCTGCGGCATCAAGCGCATTTATGTTGCGGACTCCTTGTACGATGCCTTCGTGGAGGGCGTGGTTGCGTTCGCACACGCCTACCGGCTCGGCTCGCCGATCGAGGCGGACACCACCCTGGGGCCCGTGGTGCGCACCTCCGCGGCAGACTGGATCCGGCGGCAGGTCGCCGATGCGTCCGCTCGTGGCGCGCGCCAGCTGGTCGACGAGACCCGCTTTGCGGCAAGTCGTGCGGGCACGCCGTATCTCGCGCCGCAGGTGCTGGTGGATGTCGACCACTCGATTCCGTTCATGCGCGAGGAAAGCTTCGGGCCGGCGGTCGGCATCATGCGGGTGAGCAGCGACGAGGAAGCGGTCCGCCTGATGAACGACAGCGACTTCGGCCTGACCGCCGCTGTCTATACGGGCGACCCTGGCGCGGGCGAGCACATTGGCGACCAACTGCAGACGGGAACTGTATTCGTCAATCGCTGCGACTACCTGGATCCGGCCCTGGCATGGACCGGCGTCAAGAATTCCGGTCGTGGCTGTACCTTGTCCCGTGTGGGTTACGAGCAACTCACCCGCCCTCAATCGTTCAACATCAGGATCTCGACGACATGACGACCCTCCGCGGCAACTGGAATTATCCGACCACCGTCTGGGCAGGACCCGGGCGCCTGGCCGAGGTCGCAGAGGCTTGCGCCCGCGCGTCCATCCGTCGCCCCCTGATCGTCACCGACGCAGGCCTCGCTGCCCACGAAATGACCCGGCGCACCAGCACACTGCTGGGTGAGGCGGCCGTGTTTTCCGATGTGGCGGGCAACCCGTCGGCCGACCATGTGGCGAAAGGACTCGCGGCCTACCGATCCGGCGGCCACGACGGTGTGGTGGCGCTCGGCGGCGGAGCCGCCCTTGATACCGGCAAGGTGGTCGCATTCATGGCCGGTCAGACCCGGCCCTTGTGGGACTTCGAGGATATCGGCGACTGGTGGACCCGCGCCGATCCAGCCGGCATCGCTGCAGTGGTCGCGATCCCCACCACCG
>CAXBRZ010000390.1:0-2474 GCA_963978075.1 uncultured bacterium
GAAGGTCACCAAGCCATTCATCTATTCCTATTTCCGCAACAAAAGCGAGATTCTTCGGGCAATCTGCGAGATTGGCATCCGCAGCTCGCTCGTCGCACTGGAAGAGGCAATGGCGCGAAAACTCCCGCCTCGCGAGAAGCTTAGGATCATTGTCGACAACGTCACCTCGATCATCCTCAAGAACCAGAAGTACATCGTGGTCTATGAGCGTGAGGAAAAGAATCTCGACCCGGAAGATGCCAAGCAATTGATGCATCTGCGTCGCGAGTTCGGAACCCGCCTTGCGACGCTGCTGCAGACAGGCGCGGAATCCGGTGATTTCGAGGTGGCCGACCCATTGCTGACGGCTGTCTCCATCGGCGGTCTTGTGACGTGGGTTGCCAGCTGGTACCCCCCGCTCGGGCGCTGGTCTCAGACTGAGATCACGATGCACATGATTCGCAACGTCGAGCGCATGGTGGCGCCGCGCGGTTCCAACTGAGGTACGGCAATGACAAGTTCGGTATTCCGGGACGGCCTTCTCGGCGGGAAGGTTGCTTTCGTCACGGGAGGCAGTTCAGGCATCAATCTGCACTTGGCTCGTCGTTTGCTGGCCCAAGGCGCAAGGGTCGTGATTGTCGCTCGGGACGCCGACCGTCTGGCACGTGCGCAGGCTGAACTGAACGAAGTTGCGCCCGGCTCCGTGCATGCGGAATCCGCCGACGTTCGGGATGGGGCGGCGCTGGAGATTGCGGCGCAACGAGGCGCAGAGCGCTTTGGCTTTTACGACATCGTCGTTGCGGGGGCAGCGGGCAATTTTCTCGGGCCCGCGGCACAACTCTCGTCGAATGCCTTCGCTGCGGTCGTTGACATAGACTTGAAGGGTACTTTCCATACCTTCAAGGCCTGCTATCCGCATCTTGCAAGCGGTGCTCGCCTGCTGGCGATTTCGGCCCCACAGGGTACCGTGCCGATCGCACTGCAGGCGCATGCGTGTGCGGCGAAGGCAGGTATCGAAGCGCTGGTTCGCACACTCGCGCTGGAGTGGGGCGGAGCCCATGGGTACCGCGTCAACGCGCTCTCGCCCGGTCTCGTCGCGGGCACCGTCGGGGCGGATATTTTTATTCGTGCGATCGGTGAGTCGGCTCTGGTCGGCGGGCAACCGGTACCAAGGCTTGTGACGCTGGACGAGGTCGCAGATGCCGCCTTGTTCCTCGTGGGCCCGAGCGGCGATTACATCACTGGACACACACTGGCGATTGACGGCGGGCTCTCCCTGCCGACGACGACGGGAGCCGCCATAGCCTCGGCGGCGACAGCAACGCTTAAAGCGGCTCGACGCTGATCCAGCATTGCGTAGGAAGCATTTATGACAGACGCATTTATCTTTGATCACGTACGGACGCCTCGCGGGCGCGGACGTCCGGATGGTGCCTTGCATGAAGTGCCGCCGATCTCGCTGGCGACGCAGGCGCTGGTGGCGCTGCAAGGCCGCACTCAGTTGCAGACCCAGTGGCTGGACGATGTGGTCCTTGGATGCGTTTCCCCCATCGGTGACCAAGGATCGGCCATAGGGCGGGTCGCTGCTCTCAACGCCGGTTATGCCGATTCGGTGGGAGGCTATCAGCTGAACCGGTTTTGTGCCTCCGGCCTTGAGGCAGTCAATAGCGGTGCGGCTCAGGTGATGTCGGGCCAGTCCGACGCGGTGGTCGCCGGCGGCGTCGAGAGCATGTCACGAGTGCCCATCGGTTCGGATGGCGGTGCGTGGTATGGCGACCCGACCGTAGCGCGGCAGACCTATTTTGTGCCGCAGGGAATTGGCGCCGACCTGATCGCCACCCTGCAGGGGTACAGTCGCGAAGACGTGGACCGTTATGCCCTGGAGAGCCAGCGCCGCGCAGCGCAATCCGCGGCGGAGCAGCGCTCGTCGCGCTCCATGATCCCGGTACATGACGTCATGGGGGAGGTGTTGCTCGACCGGGACGAATATCCCCGTCCCTCGACCACGCTGGCGGATCTGGCGGCATTGAAACCCGCATTCCGGGAAGCCGCCGAGGACGGTGGATTTGCGTCGGTCGCGTTGCATCGCTATCCCGGCGTTGAGTCCATTCGGTACGTGCATACCGCCGGGAACTCGAGCGGAATCGTGGACGGCGCTGCGATGGTGCTGATCGGCAACCGTGGCTTCGGGCGACGCGCGGGATTGAAGCCGAGAGCTCGGATAAGGGCCTTCGCGTCGATCGGAAGCGAGCCGGCAATCATGCTGACGGGCCCTGCGCTCGCCACTCGCAAGGCACTCAAGCGGGCTGGGATGTCGTTGTCGGATATAGATCTTTTTGAGGTCAATGAGGCGTTTGCCGCGGTCGTCATGCGTTTCATGGACGACACTGGGGTGCCGCACGACAAGATCAACGTCAATGGTGGCGCCATCGCGCTGGGTCATCCGTTGGGCGCGACCGGCGCGATGATTCTGGGGACCGCGCTTGACGAGCTCG
>CAXBRZ010000391.1:0-2440 GCA_963978075.1 uncultured bacterium
TGGGCACGGCGTGTCCGGGGCTGCCCTCAACGTCTTCTTCCAGATGCTGGCGCCGTTCCGACAGGGCGTCGGCAAATATCTGGACCTCCTCGACCACCTCGGTGATCCGCAGTGGGTGCAGCGTTTCCGCCGCATGGAACGCTGGGTCCACGACTGTCCGGATCCACCGCGCGAGGTCCTGCGGGCTTTTCTCGCGGATCTTTACCGGGACAACGCCTTGGTACGCGGCACTCTGCAGTTGGATGGTCGGCCGGTCGACCTCGCACGGATCCACGTGCCGCTGCTCAACCTCTACGGCGTGAATGACCATATCGTGCCCCCCGCCGCGTCGCGGGCGCTCTGTGGTCTCACGGCAAGTCGTCGCTACGAGGAATGGGCCTTGCCCGTCGGGCACATCGGCGTTTTCGTGAGCGATCGGGCGGCTGCGGTGCCGACGCGCATCGCTGCCTGGCTGGACCGTCGCTGATCCATTCATTCCGTTATCATGCCGTTCCCGTTCCGAGGAGTGTCCCCATGTCGCTTGAAACTGTTCGTGCAGAACTCGGCCAGCAGATCGGCCAGGATATCCATGTCAGTGATTGGGTGGAGATCACTCAGGACCGGGTCAACGCCTTCGCAACGGCGACGGATGACCACCAGTGGATCCACACCAACCCGGCGCGCGCCGCAGCCGAGTCGCCGTGGAGTACCACCATCGCGCACGGATACCTCACCCTGTCGCTGTACCCCATGATCCGCGGCATCGTCGAGGAGGGGCGACCTGCGTTCGCGGGTCTCAAGCAGGTGATCAATTACGGCCTGAACAAAGTGCGCTTCACCAATGCCGTGAAGGTGGGGGCCCGAGTGCGGGGGCGGTCGAAGCTTGTGGCCATCGACGACTTCAAGGGAGGCTTCATGCTGACCGAAGAGTTCACGATGGAGATCGAAGGCGAGAAAAAGCCTGCCTGCGTCGCCGAGATCCTGATGCGGTACTACTTCTGAGGCTTGAGCGCCTTTGGGCTGCAGGCAAGGGGGGCTTTGCCCCCCTTTTTTCTATTAAAAACAGGAATTTGACTCGACTCAGGGCGGCGCCCGCATCGACCTTTTGCTACACTGCGAAGGTCGTTGGACTCCCGTGGCCGCGCTCGTAACGTGGCCCCCAGCAGGATAAGGAGTTCTGCCGACGAGGTTGCATGGCTCTCAGTCCGTATCAACAGCTTGAAGACGAGTTCCGTCGGCTGCACGCCTTCCGGGGTGCCCTTGCCATCCTGAGGTGGGATGCAGCTGTGGTGATGCCCAGTGGCAGTGCGGATGTACGGGGCGAACAACTGGCTGCCCTGGAAACGGAGTGCCACGCCCTCCTGACCTCCCCCAAGGTCTCCCGCCTGATCGAACGGGCCCAGGCCAGCGCCGATTCGCTGGAAGACTGGCAGATCGCCAATCTGCGCGAGATGCGCCGCCAGCGGGACCATTCGCTGGCGATGCCGAATGCCTTGATCTCCCGTCTTGCCAAGGCTACCGCACGCGCGGAAGTGCATTGGGCGGAAGCGCGGCGCAATCGCCGCTATGCCGACGTTGCGCCCTTCCTTGCCGAGGTGGTGGCGCTGACGCGCGACAGGGCGGCCCTCCTGGGCCAGCATCTGGGTCTTGACCCGTACGATGCGTTGCTCGACGAGTACAGTCCGGGCGTGCTGACCGGCGCTCTTGATCCGCTGTTCAAGACCCTGGGCCGGCGCCTGCCCTCCATGGTGCAGGAGAGCCTGACCCTGCAGATGGCGGCGCCGCCGCTGCCGATCGAGGGCCGGTTTGCGCCGAGCAGGCAGCGTGCCTTGTGTGTGGAAGCGATGAAGGCGCTCGGTTTTCCGTTTGACCGCGGCCGTCTTGATGAATCCGAGCACTCCTTCACGGAAGGGATCACCGGAGACCTGCGCGTCACCACCCACTTCGAACCGGCCGATCCTTTTCACGGCCTGCTCGCGGCACTGCATGAAACCGGGCACGCGCTCTACCAGTTGGGACTGCCGCCCGAGTGGCGAGACCAGCCCGTGGGCCGGAGCCGTGGGCTCGCGCTTGAAGAAAGCCAGTCGTTGTTGCTGGAGATGTGCGTTGTCCGCAGTCGGCCGTTTCTTACCTTCCTGAAGCCGATGATCGACCGGCATCTGGGTGGCAGCGGAGCGGCCTGGGAGGTGGACAACCTGTATCGCCTGCTCACGCGTGTGCATGCCAGTCCCCTGCGCATTGATGCCGATGAACTGACCTATCTGGCACATGTGCTCTTGCGCTGTGATCTCGAGCGCCAGCTCATTTCCGGCAAACTCGCCGCGGCTGACCTTTCGGAGGCCTGGAATTCGCTGGCCGAGGTGCGGCTCGGAATCCGGCCACAGAGCGACGCCGAGGGTGTCCTGCAGGATGACCATTGGGCAGTGGGTCAGTTCGAGAACTTTCCGGCGCATGCGCTGGG
>CAXBRZ010000392.1:0-2437 GCA_963978075.1 uncultured bacterium
GGACGCCGCTCCGGCCATGTTGAAGGCCATCTATGCCGCCCTGAAGCCGGGCGGCACGCTCGGTATCGTCGATCACCGCGCGGATCCCAATGCTCCCGTCGATCCCGCCGCGAAACTCGGTTATGTGAACGAGCGTTTCGCGATCGAACTGATCCAGCAGGCGGGCTTTGAGTACGTGGGAGCCTCCGACATCAACGGGAACCCGCGCGATACCCGCGACTACGAGCAAGGCGTCTGGAGCCTGCCTCCGACCTACCGGATGGGGGACAAGGATCGGGACCGGTACACCGCCATCGGTGAGTCCGACCGGTTCACGTTGCGCTTCCGCAAGCCGCTTGATGCGCGCTGAACGCAGGTTCAATCCCAAAATCCGCGCAAACGCGCGGCGACATCCACGACGGCCGCGGTAGTGTCGGCATCCGTCTCCACGCCCGTGCTCCCGATTGCAGTCGGGCCCACGCGCTCAAAGGCATCGGCAACGGCTGGCGTCAGAAAGCGGCTGCGCGCACCGTAGACGTGCGCATCGCCGTGTCGGGGCTGCTGTGTGACGTAGTATTTGAGCGGTGACACCAGATGCAGCGAATTCTGCGCGCGAGTCATCGCCACGTAGAGCAGTCGGCGTTCCTCCTCGAGCTGCTCGGCCGAGCCTGCGGCGAATTCGGAAGGAAAACTTCCGTCGTTGACGTTCAGGACGAACACTTCCGACCATTCCTGTCCCTTCGCCGAATGCACGGTCGACAGCACGAGGTAGTCCTCGTCCATGAGTGGGGGGCCGGATTCATCGCCGCTCGCTCCCGGTGGATCAAGCGCCAGTTCCGTCAGGAATCGTTCACGCGTCAGGAATCCGCCGGCAATCCGGACCATTTGCTCGAGATCCCCTGCCCGCACGCGCGCCCCGTCATAAATCCGTTCCAGATGCGGCAGATACCAGTCGCGCACGGCCTCGACCTGCCCTGCCCAGGGCGTCGTTGGTGACACGAGGCGCTCCATCAACTGACGGAAAGCATCCCAATCCGCACGCGCGGCCGGCGGGGGCGCAAAGATCGCCAGCGCCTCCGCGACACCACGTCCTGCAGCGATCGGCTCCAGACAGCGCGCGCTGAAGCCTGGACCCATGCCGGGCAACAGTTGCAGTGCCCGGAACGCCGCGATGCGGTGGCGAGGATTGTCGGCCCAGCGCAGAACCGACAGCAGGTCCTTGATGTGGGCTGCTTCCAGGAACTTGAGTCCGCCATACTTGACGAAGGGAATGTTCCGCCGGGTCAATTCGAGCTCAAGCAGGTCGCTGTGATGGCTCACGCGGAACAGCACGGCCTGCCGCTTGAGCGGCACGCCCGCCTCGCGTGCCGCGAGCACGTTCTCGATGACGTAGTCGGCCTGGCCTCGATCATCGCTCACCGTGACGAGCTTTGGCTTCGCGCTGCCGGAACGCTGGGCCACCAGATTCTTGTCGTACCGTCGCGCAGCCGTTCTCAACAAGGCATTGGCGGCATCAAGGATCGGCTGTGTGGAGCGATAGTTCTGCTCCAGCAGCACAACGCGTGCGGGCGGGGAAAACTGCGCGGGAAAATTGAGGATGTTGTCCACCGTCGCGGCGCGGAAGGAGTAGATCGCCTGCGCGTCATCACCGACCACCGTCAGGCCCTGCCCGTCCGGACGCAGGCCCGCGAGGATCTGCGCCTGCAGGCGGTTGGTGTCCTGGTACTCGTCCACCAAGAGGTGATCGAAGCGCGCCGTGACCGTCCGCGCCAGGGCCGGTTCGCTGACAAGGCCGTGCCAATAGAGCAGCAGGTCATCGTAATCAAGCACCTGCTCTGCCTGCTTGCGCACGACGTAGGCGCGGTAGAGGCGTACAAGGTCCTCCTCATACGGCAGGCACCAAGGCCAGAGGGTCTTCAGCGTCTCCCCCAGAGAACCCTGTGTATTCACGCGGTGCGAGTAGATGGCAAGGCACGTGTCTTTGCGGGGAAAGCGGCGATCGCGGCCGGCAAGCCCGAGTTCGTGTCGGACAACATCGAGCAGGTCCGCGCTGTCCCCACGGTCCATGACACTAAAGCCAGGATCAAGACCGACCGATGCAGCATGCAGTCGCAACAGGCGATTGCCGATGGAATGAAAAGTGCCGGCCCAGGGCATGCGGGAGGCCGCAACGCCAGAGCTGTCCGCGACGATCCTCTCCGCGCGACGGGTCATTTCCTGTGCGGCACGGCGGGAGAAGGTCAGCAGCAGGATCCTCGCCGGATCCACGCCCTCAAGGACCAGATGAGCGACGCGGTGAGCCAAGGTCGCCGTCTTGCCGGTTCCCGCCCCGGCAATGACCAGCAAGGGTCCTGCCCGGACCGCCCGTGCCTCGACCTGACCATGGGTCGCCGCCTCGCGCTGGGCACGGTTCAGAGCATCAAAAGTGTGGATTGCCATGACCGGATTATCCGCAGGG
>CAXBRZ010000393.1:0-2434 GCA_963978075.1 uncultured bacterium
CCTTAATGACGCCGGAGCGTTCGAGGCGTTCCAGCCGGCTTTGGACGGTCGAGCGCGCCAGCCCGAGCCGCCGGCCGATTTCCGCCGTCGACAGCCGTGCGTTTTCGCGCAGCAGCGCAAGCAGAACGTCATCCGTCACTCGTTTCGTCATTTTGTATGATTATTCGTCATTGCGTCCGTCTTGTTCAGCAGTTTCGTCGAAAAGATCATTCATTTCAACGAATAAATCCCAGACACTGCCGGTCTTACCCAGACCCCGAGGGCATCCCGTGAACCGAATTCTTGTGGTGGGCGCCGGCCATATCGGCGCCATGATTGCCGAGTTGCTGGTCAGCACCGGCGACTACGCCGTCACTGTCGCCGACCAGTCGGCTGCGGCGCTCGAGGCCCTCCCCAAGCGCACCGGAATCGATACGCTTTTGTTGTCCGTGACCGACGCCGAACCGTTGGCGGCCGCCATGCGCGGTCATTACGCCGTGATCAGTGCGGCTCCCTATTCCGTCACCGCCGCCATCGCCGAGGCGGCGCACCGGGTCGGCATTCATTATCTGGACCTGACGGAGGACGTGCGCACCACGCAGACCGTCAAGGCGCTGGCACCGACCGCCTCGCATGCCCTCATCCCTCAGTGCGGTCTGGCGCCGGGTTTCATCTCGATCGTGGGAATGGACCTTGCGCGGCGCTTTGAGACGCTCGATACGCTGCGCCTGCGGGTAGGCGCCTTGCCGCAGTTTCCCTCCAACGCACTCGGCTACAACCTGACCTGGAGCACCGCCGGCGTCATCAACGAGTACTGCCAGCCCTGCGAGGCCATCGTGCAGGGACGCCTGACCGCGGTGCCGCCCCTCGAGGAACTGGAGCACTTCGCGCTGGACGGCATCCAGTATGAGGCGTTCAACACCTCGGGCGGTCTTGGCACCCTGTGCACGACGCTCGAGGGCAAGGTGCGCAATCTCAACTACCGCACGATCCGTTACCCGGGTCATCGCGACGCAATGAAACTCCTCCTGCAGGACCTTCGGCTTGCAGAGCGCCCCGCAGTGCTGGCCGACGTGCTGGAAAATGCCATCCCGGGCACGAGCCAGGACGTCGTCGTGATTTTCGCCACCGCAACCGGGCGGCGGGATGGGCGCGTCTGGCAGCACTCTTATGCCCACAGCGTCTACCCGCAGGTGCTTGCAGGACGTGAATGGACTGCGATTCAGACCACCACGGCCTGCTCCGTGTGTGCGGTGCTCGACCTCCTTGTCGCGGGACGGTTGCCGCAACAGGGCTTCGTGCACCAGGAAGACATCCGCCTGGACGAATTCCTCGCCAACCGTTTCGGCCGCGCGTACGCTGCCGACGTCGGCACCACAGCCGCCGAAGCGGTCGCCATGCGGGGAGCATCATGAGCACGATGACGAGTCTCGAGTCCGTGGGCTTTCAGCTGTCACGGCTCACCGAGGGAGACATCACCAGCATCTCTCCCATCGACGGGCACATTCTGGGTCGGGTCGCCAGTTCTGACCGAACGCAAGTCGACCTGGCGATCGGGCGATCTGCAGAAGCCTTCCGCGCCTGGCGGCGCGTGCCGGCCCCGCGGCGCGGCGAGCTTGTCCGCCTCTTTGGCGAGGCGGTGCGTCGCCACAAGCCTGCGCTGGCCGAACTGATCACACTCGAAGTCGGCAAGATCAGCAGCGAGGCCGCGGGCGAGGTCCAGGAAGTCATCGACATCTGCGACTTCGCCGTCGGACTGTCGCGTCAGCTCTATGGCCTCACGATTGCCTCTGAACGCCCTGGTCACCACATGCAGGAGCGCTGGCATCCTCTGGGTCCTGTCGCGATCATCACGGCCTTCAATTTCCCGATGGCGGTCTGGTCCTGGAATGCGGCGCTCGCGCTGATCTGCGGCAACAGCATTCTCTGGAAGCCCTCGGAGAAGACACCGATGACCGCGCTTGCACTCGCCGCGCTCCTTGACGATGTCGCACGCCAGTTCCCGGAGGCCCCTGCACACCTCTCGACCGTGCTGATGGGTGGTCGCGAGGTCGGCGAGTGGCTGGCCACGGATGAACGCATACCGCTGGTATCGGCGACCGGCAGCACCCGCATGGGCCGCGATGTCGCGGTGCGCGTGGCGGGACGCTTCGGGCGCAGCCTGCTGGAGCTCGGCGGCAACAACGCGATGATCGTCGCGCCCACCGCCAACGAGGATCTCGCAGTGCGTGCGATCACGTTTGCCGCGGCGGGTACCGCAGGTCAACGCTGCACCACGGCCCGCCGGCTTTATGTGCATGCATCACGCTACGATGCCGTCGTCTCGAGGCTCAAACGCGCTTACGCGAGTCTCCCCGTCGGCGATCCCCGTGTGGCGGGAACACTGGTGGGTCCGCTGGTCGATGAAAGCGCATTTTCCGCGATGCAGTCGGCGCTGCTGGTCGCACGCGCTGCC
>CAXBRZ010000394.1:0-2424 GCA_963978075.1 uncultured bacterium
CTACGTTCACACACCGATTTTGCTGAGTACGTGCGCCGTCAGGTCCCGAATGCTACGTTCAGTGGGACCTACCTTTTGGACGAGCGGACGACGCTGACGGGTGCCGCGAACTGGATGAAGCGTGGCGGGTTTAGGACGTACCGGCAGGATGATGCGCGCTACGACCCAGCCGGCGAGGTGGTGTCCGTTGCCCGCCGCTTTTCGCAGGGGCACGATCCGGAAAATGACTTTGATCTTTCGACACGACTGACCCGAAAACTGGCACGAGAGGGTGCGACGGTCGACATCGCGATGCATCGTTCCGTCACTCATCAGCACGAGCGCTATGACTACACCAATCAGTCGCTGGTGCCTGCCGTCCCGGATTCTCTGACCTACCTCGAATTCATGGAGGATAGGGGGCTGACGGAGCTGTCGGCGGATTATGTGCGCCCGTTGGCGCGGAATCGCATTCTCAAAGCCGGGTATGCTTTTGAGCGCGGGGATTACGGATTCGGCAACTGGAGCGGACCGTACGATGCTGTGGCGGGCGTTTCCGTCATTGATCCCGTGCTTTCTAATGCATTTCGCTTTCGGCGGGACATCCAAGCAGGGTACGTCAGTCTGCAGGCGGCTTGGCTGGGTTCCACCTGGCTCACGGGTCTGCGTGCCGAGTCGACCCATCATGATGCGCTTTTGCTCACGGATGGGAGCCACAGCTCGCAGCGCGATATGCAGTTTTTCCCCAGCGTCCACGTGGATCATCCTCTGAGTGAGGAAACGACGCTTTCTTTCGGGGCCGGTCGACGCATCAAGAGGCCGGAAGGCGGTCTTTACGATCCCTACATCAACCGTGAGTACGCACCCAATCTCACATCGGGTAATCCGCTGCTCAGGCCACAAATCACGCAGTCTCTCGAGTTGGGCATCGAGCGGGAACATCAGGGCACCATGACGCAACTGACTGCCTACTACCGTCGCAACAGGGGCAGCGTCACGGATGTTGTGCGCTATCTGCCCACCGGCGAGACGCTCGTCACGAAGGACAACCTGCCCCGCAATGACGCGGCTGGCGTTGAATTCACGCTCAACGGGCATGTCACGAGTGCCTTGAGCTATCAGTTGAGCGGTAACGCCTTTTATAGCCAGATTGACGCCACGCTCCTTGGATTTGCGGAGCTCCGTTCGACGACCGGAGTCAATCTCAAGTCCAAGATGGATGTCAGGCTTTCGGCGAAGGATTCGCTGCAGTCTTCGCTGGTGCGCACCGACCGTCGGCTGACTCCGCAGGGGCTTGTCAGGGCAGTGAACCTTTTCAATGCCTCTTACCGACATGTCGTGTCTCAAGACCTTGCATTCATCGCCAGCGTGACCGATCTTTTCAACGGTCAGCGGTTTTTTCGCGAGACGGTTGGTCCGGACCTCACGCAGAACTACGAGAGGCGGGTCGCAGGACGAATCATCTACGCCGGCTTCGTGTATTCCGTCGGGAGTGGGAAGAAGGAGAGGGGCCCTGTCCTTGAGGAAGCGTCGGGGGAGTAGGTGTCGCAGTTAAGAAATCAGGCGTGCCTTTCTTTCTCGCCTCCGCGGAGCGGAGCGACGTGAGGCAGCGTGTGAGTCAAATGGAGGTGGACCTTTGAGCGACGAGACTGTCTATCAACCCCCTGCCGTATGGACCTGGAACAAGGCCAGCGGCGGGCGTTTTGCGAATATCAACCGACCGGTCGCCGGGGCAACGCATGACAGGTCCTTGCCCGTTGGACGGCACCCCCTTCAATTGTATTCACTGGGTACGCCCAACGGCGTCAAGGTGACGATCCTGCTCGAGGAATTGTTGGCGCTCGGTGAATCGGGTGCCGAGTACGACGCATGGCTCATCAACATCGGCGAGGGGGAACAGTTCGGCAGCGGTTATGTCGAGGCGAACCCGAATTCCAAGATCCCGGTGCTGGTGGATCGCAGTGGCGACACTCCCGTCCGGGTCTTTGAATCGGGCGCGATTCTCGTCTACCTTGCCGAGAAGTTCGGCCACTTCCTGCCCAAGAGCGGTGCGGCGCGCACCGAATGCCTGTCTTGGCTTTTCTGGCAGATGGGCAGCGCCCCGTTCCTGGGGGGTGGATTCGGGCATTTCTACGCCTATGCGCCCGTCAAAATCGAATACGCCATTGATCGTTACGCCATGGAGAGCAAGCGGCAGATGGACGTGCTGAACCGGCGTCTTGCGGAGTCGGAGTACATCGCCGGCGACTCGTACACGATCGCCGACATGGCGATCTTTCCCTGGTATGGAGGGCTTGCAAAAGGCTGGCTTTATCAGGCGGCCGAGTTTCTGGCAGTGCATGAATATCAGCACGTGCTGCGCTGGGCGGACCTGCTGCTGCAGCGTGCGGCCGTCAGACGCGGTCGCTGCGTGAACCGGGTGGTGGGAGACCCTGCCGAGCAACT
>CAXBRZ010000395.1:0-2410 GCA_963978075.1 uncultured bacterium
GGCCAGGGTGTAAAGGGCTCGGGAGAGCGGCAACTCCCGCGCACGCAGCACCGCTCCCACCCCGGAGGCCGCAGTGATGCGACCCAGATCCTGGGCAAGACCATCCGATACATCCACGCAGGCACTCGCGACGCCTCGCAACCCTTGCCCAAAGGCAACGCGTGGTTCCGGGTGGAGGAACTTGCGCTCGAGCGCACCCCGGTTCGCGCCCTGCCCGTGCAATCGGCCCTCGAGCAACGCAAGCCCTGCCGCCGCATCGCCGGGCCAGCCGGTGACATACACAAGGTCACCTACACGGGCCCCACTGCGCCGGATGGCGGTACCGACCGGCACGAAACCCAGCGCGGAAACAGACAGGGTCAACGGTCCGCGGGTGGTGTCGCCGCCGACGAGCGCGACGTTGTACTGGGTCGCGAGACGACCCAGCCCCCGACTGAAGCCATCGAGCCAGGTTTCATCGAGTTCAGGCAACGTGAGGGCGAGCATCGCCCAGGCCGGCACCGCGCCCATGGCAGCGAGATCCGACAGGTTCACCGCAAGCGAACGCCAGCCGATGTCATGGGCATCGAGGTCGGCGGGGAAATGCCGGCCCTCGACCAGCGTATCCACACAGGCCACGAGTTCGTGTCCCGCCGGTACGGACAGGACCGCCGCATCGTCACCCACGCCGGCCACCACATCCGCACGGGATGCTCCCAGCGAGGCAAAGAACCGGTCGATGAGCTCAAACTCGCCCAACTCCGGTCCTCCCTATCAAAGGTCGCGCTCGTGGGGCCGCAGTTCGACTGCAGCACGATCGAGCACACCGTTGACGAATTTGTAACCGTCGGTCGCCCCGAAACGCTTGGCCAGATCGACCGCCTCGCTGATGGCTACCCGGAAAGGAACATCCAGACGATGCTGCAGCTCATAGAGCGCAAGCCACAGAATGCCGTGCTCGATTGGATCAAGAAGGCGTGTCTCGATGTCCGAGTAGCGTGACAGCAGCACGTCCAGGGCCTCGCGCTGCTGGGCGATATTCATGAGCAGTTCGCGAAGGTACTCGAGATCCGCCCCCTTTGACTCGGGGTCGAGTGCGTACTGGTGATAAACCTCCTGCCAGGCATGCCCGCCGACCTGCATCTGGTAGAGCGCCTGAGCGAGGACCTTGCGGGCGCCGCGCCGTGCACGCGAGAGCTGCCGCGCTTCGGATTCGCGGCCCATCAGGGATCCAGGCGCTTGAGGAGGTTCGCCGTCTCGATGGCGGCGAGCGCCGCCTCCGCGCCCTTGTTGCCGGCCTTGCCGCCGGCCCGGTCAATGGCCTGCTCGAAGGTATCGCAGGTCAGCACCCCGTTCGTCACGGGAATCCCGGAGTCCAGTGCCGCCCGGGCGATCCCGGACGTGCACTCGCCCGCCACGAAATCAAAATGGGCGGTATCACCCTTGATGACCGCACCGAGCGCAATCACCGCATCGTAGCGCTTGGACAGCGCCAGTCGCCGCACGACCAAGGGCATCTCGAAGGCGCCGGGCACCCGCACCACCTCAAGATCCTTCTCGTTTGCGCCATGACGCACCAGGGCATCCACAGCACCGTCGATCAGGCGCGCGACGACAAAATCATTGAATCGTGCCGCGACGATTGCGATGCGAAGGTCGCGCGCGATCACATCCGCCTCATGCGTGCGTACAGAAGTCATGCCGTAGGCTCCTCGGGCACTTCCAAAGCGCCGGTAGGTACATATTCCGTGATGGTCAGGCCGAACGCTGCCAGACCCTGCAAGTGGGTGTAACGGGACAGGACGCGCATCCGTGAGACCCCGAGGTCACTGAGGATCTGCGCGCCAATACCGTAAGTGCGAAGCACCGGGCCGGTACGCTTGCGCGCGCCGCTGCCCAAGAGGCCAAGGCTATCCACCAGTTCGCGCGGGCTTTCTTCGCCTCGCAGCAGCACGACCACGCCGTTGCCCTCGGACGCGATGCGCCGCATGGCGTCTGCCAATGGCCAGCCCAGTTCTTCTGCACGGACGCCGGCGGTATCGCGTAACGTTTCTGTCAGGTGCACCCGCACCAGCGGCTCGCCGGCAAGTTCTCCACGCACGAACGCCAGATGCACCGTGCGGTGAACGTGATCCTCATAAGCGACCATGCGGAACCGGCCGTACTCGGTATCCACCTCACGATCGGCAATACGCTCGATCGAGCGTTCCTTGGCGAGACGGTAACGGATGAGATCCGCGATGGTGCCGATCTTGAGTCCGTGTTGCTTGGCGTACTTCTCGAGGTCCGGGCGGCGGGCCATGGTGCCATCTTCGTTCAGAATCTCGACAATGACTGCCGCCGGCTCGAATCCCGCGAGGCGTGCCAGATCGCACCCTGCTTCCGTGTGGCCGGCACGGGTCAGGACGCCACCGGGCTGGGCCATCAGCGG
>CAXBRZ010000396.1:0-2374 GCA_963978075.1 uncultured bacterium
GTGCTCTTCCGATCTCCCTCTTTTTTGAATCGAGAGGCTGGTGTGGTGCGAATGATCCATCGCGCTTTGATCGCGCTGAGCGGGCTTGCGCTGGTCGTGGGCGGGGTCCTCTTGGTTCGGCTCGGTGGGTCCGTCGGTTATCTGTTGCAGGGGCTTGCGCTGTTGCTGCTCGCGTTCGGCTACCGACGCTGCGATGTCGCGTGGGGCTATCTTGTCTTTCTTGGACTCAGCTTTGTCTGGGCGTTTGGCGAGGTTGGTTGGGATGGCTGGGCTCTGTTGCCTCGGCTTGCGTACTTTCTGCTTCTCGGAGCGCCCTTTCTTGGGCAACTTTCCGAGCGCGGGGCGTCATCGCCGCAGCGCAGGGCGCTGCTGCTCCTCGGTGCAGCGATCGTCATCCGCCTCTGCGTACCCAGTTCGGCCCCTCCTGATCCAGTTGAGCGAATGGGACGCGTGACAGAGGTTCTGTCGGAGGTGCGTCCCTTCGCTGGGGTGTCGGACCCTGACTGGCCGGTCGTCGGGCATGACGCCGGTGGCACCCGCCACAGTGCTTTGGAGGGGCTCGACGTGGTGAATGCCGCGCACCTTGAAGAGGCGTGGCGCTACTCGGTCGGTGGCTCCGAGGTGCTTGAGGTGACCCCGCTCGCGATCGATGGGCGCCTTTACCTGTGTGACGGAAACAATGCCGTGATCGCGCTGGACGGAGTCACGGGTAGGGAACTTTGGCGCTACGGTAGTGCTGCGGAGCACTCGCAGGCCATCCTCAAAGCGTGCCGGGGGGTCGCCTTCGTACGGGTGCCGCAGTCGTCGGAGACTTGCGCGCAGCGCATCCTCACCAATACCGTCGATGCCCGCCTTATTGCGCTGGACGCCATCACAGGACGGCCGTGCGAGCAGTTTGGTGAGCACGGCATGGTGTCCCTGCTGACCGGCATGGGCGATTGGCAGGGGCGCACGTTGCCGGGGTATTACGCGGTCACATCCGCGCCTACCGTCGTGGGAGATCGGGTGGTCGTCGGTGGCTGGGTATCGGACGCCCAGTACTGGGGAGAACCTTCCGGTGTCATCCGTGCCTTCGATGTGGTCACGGGACGGTTTGTGTGGGCCTTTGACATGGGCCGCCCGACCGACCACGGTGAGCCCGCGAAGGGACAACACTACACGCCATCGACACCCAATGCCTGGGCACCAATGGCCGCGGATGAACGTCTTGGGCTCGTGTATGTGCCGACGGGCAATACCTCCGGCTCGGACTACTACGGTGTGAGGCGGCGGGAATTCGACGAACGCTATTCCAGTTCGGTCATCGCCCTTGATGCGCGTACGGGCGATCCTCGCTGGACGTTCCAGACCGTCCATCATGACCTGTGGGACTATGACGTGGCGCCACAGCCGGTGCTCGCCGACCTTCCGGTGAGGGGTGTGATGACCCCGGCGCTGCTGCAGGCCACCAAGACCGGCGAAGTGTTCGTGCTCGACCGTCGTACCGGCGCGCCGATACGGCCGGTTACGGAGCGCCCTGCGCCGCGCGGTTCGGTGGTGGCCGGCGAGGTCCTGTCACCCACGCAGCCCGAGTCATCCGGAATGCCCGGTTTTGCGGGGCCTGCGCTGACGGAGTCGATGATGTGGGGTGTCACTCCCTTTGATCAGCTGTATTGCCGTCTACAGTTCCGCAAGAGCCGATATGAGGGCGCCTATACGCCGCCGGACACGCGGCCGTTCATCGAATACCCCGGCATCCTCGGCGGCATCGAATGGAGCAGCATGTCGGTCGATGCCGAACGCGGTCTCCTGTTCGTCGATGCCAGCCGCATGGCGAATCTGGCGCGCCTGATTCCGCGTGCCGAGGCTGATCGTGAGGGACGTCAGCCGGAAGGTCTCGGTGGTCACTACATGCAGCGAGCCCAGATCGGGACTCCGTACGCAGTGGCCAACCCCTACTTCCTCTCTCCGCTGGGCGTCCCGTGCCAACAGCCTCCGTACGGCACGCTCTCTGCGGTGGAACTCTCCAGCGGGCGTCTCGTCTGGCACCGCAGGCTTGGCTCGGCGCGGGCCAGCGGGCCCTTCGGCATCGCGAGCGGCCTGCCGCTGCCGCGCTTCGTCAGTCTGCGCTCGGATCGCGTCAACATGCGAAAGGGGCCGGGCACGGAGTATCCGACCGACTGGGTGTTCAGACGAGCGGGACTGCCGGTGGAGGTGATGAAGGAGTTCGAGGGTTGGCGGCAGGTTCGCGACGCGGAAGGCGCGTCTGGCTGGGTGCTGGCGTCGCTGTTGTCGGGCCGCCGCACCGGCCTTGTGGCCCCGTGGATGAAAGAGGGGGTTCAGCGACGCCAGCGCCGACTCGAGTGCCGGGTCGCTCACTCGGTCGACCACCAGC
>CAXBRZ010000397.1:0-2348 GCA_963978075.1 uncultured bacterium
GGCATCTGGGTGGTCAGCAAGGTGAATTCCTGGCGATCGGCGCGCGCCGCGCGCGCAGCGGCCGTGGCCGGGGATGCGGAAATCGTCGGTGACCCGTCGTCCGGTGAGGCCGACCACGGCGAGTGGGCCTTCGGGCCGGCGTCGGAAGATCTCCCGTTCGATCCCGATGGCGAGTACGCCGACACGACCGTGTTGCCGGCGGCGCAGCCTGGGGATCGCCACGTGCCGCGTGATCCACCGGTTCTCGTGGTCGCCGATCTGCCCGAGGACGTCGGTCAGGTGGAACTCGCGCCGTTAAGGTCCACCGGGTCTGTCCCGACGATAGCGCCTTTGCCGCCGCCGGCGCCGCCGACACTGAAGGTGCCGGTGACGCCGCCGCCACGCCCGGCGCCGCGTGTGCCGCTGGGCAACGCGATGCCCTGGCCGCCGCCGGGACGCACACCCACCCCGCCACCGAGGGCCGTCCCGGAGACGCCTCCGTCGGCCGCAGCGGCCACGATGCCGCCGCCGGCCAACGATCCTCCGCCCGAGACACCGCCGGAGCGCAGCGATCGCCTGCAGCGCATCGTCGCCGTGCGTCTTGTCATGCTCTCCGGTCGTCTGGCCTCCGGCGAGCAGTTGGCGCAGGCGTTTCGGGCGGAACGGCTCGAGTACGGGCGTTACCGCATCTTCCATCGCATGGGCGAGGGCGACCGGCCGGTGTTCAGTGTCGCGAGTCTCGTCGAACCCGGCTCCTTTGATCCGGACGTGATGGGCACCGAGCGATACCTTGGCGTGTCGATGTTCGCGGTGTTCCCAGGTCCCATGAGTGCGCCGCTGGCGTTTGACGAGTTGGTGGCGACCGGTCGGCGTCTGGCCGAGCGGCTCGGGGCGATGTTGCAGGACGACGCCGGACACAGCCTTACCGGCCAGCGCCTCGTGACGATGCGCGAGGAACTGGTGAGCTTTGAGAATCTCGCACAGCGGGTCCGCCCCGGCCGCCGTGACTGACCTCTCGGCTGCTGCCCGCGTCGAGTCACTCAAGGCGCTGCTCGCGCGCTACGACCACTGCTATTACGTGCTCGATGATCCGCAGGTGCCGGACGCCGAGTACGACCGCCTGATGCGCGAGCTGCGCGCGCTTGAGCACTCGCACCCGCACCTCGTGACCGCAGATTCGCCGACCCAGCGGGTCAGCGGGACTCCCTTGAAGGAATTTGGTGAAGTGGCGCATCGCGTGGCGATGCTCTCCCTCGACAATGCTTTTGAAGACGCCGATGTCGAGGCCTTCGACCGGCGTGTGCGCGAACGGCTCGAGACCGACGCTGCGATCGACTATCACTGCGAGCCGAAGCTCGATGGTCTTGCGATCTCGCTGACCTATGAGCACGGGCGGCTCGCCGTTGGCGCCACCCGCGGCGACGGGGTCACCGGTGAGAACGTGACGGCGAACCTGCGCACGATGCGCAGTGTGCCGCTGCGGCTGCAGGGTGATGTGCCGTCGCTCATCGAGATCCGCGGTGAGGTGTTCATGTCCGACGAGGGCTTTGCGCGGATGAACCGCGAGGCGCTCGCGCGCGGTGACAAGACCTTCGTGAACCCCCGCAATGCCGCCGCCGGCAGCCTGCGCCAGCTGGATCCGGCGGTGACCGCGACGCGCCCGCTGGAGGCGTTTTTCTATGGCGTTGGTGCGGTGGAAGGCGGGCAGCTGCCCCCCACCCACAGCGGCTTTGTCGCGCAGTTGCGCGAGTGGGGCCTTAGGACCTGTCCCGAGACGCGGGTGGCGCGCGGGGTGGAGGGACTCCTTGCGTACTATCGCCAGATCGGTGCGCGGCGCGCCTCGCTCGGCTACCAGATCGATGGCGTCGTCTACAAGGTCGACTCCCTGCGCGAACAGCGGGAACTGGGTTTTCTGGCGCGAGCGCCACGCTGGGCCATCGCACACAAGTTCCCCGCCGAAGAAGAGCTGACGACGGTCAGGGACATTGAATGGCAGGTGGGCCGGACCGGGGCGTTGACGCCGGTGGCGCGGTTGGAGCCCGTATTTGTCGGCGGCGTGACGGTCTCGAACGCCACCCTGCACAACCTCGATGAACTGACGCGCAAGGACGTCCGGGTCGGGGATACCGTGGTGATCCGTCGTGCCGGCGATGTCATCCCTGAAGTGGTGCGGGTGCTGCCCGAGCGGCGGCCTGACGGGGCAATGCCTCCCCAGTTGCCGGCCTGCTGTCCGGTGTGTGGCTCGGCGGTGGCCCGCACGGAAGGCGAGGCTGTCGCCCGTTGCACGGGCGGCTATGTGTGCCTTGCGCAGCGCAAGGAAGCCGTGAAGCACTTTGCGGCGCGCCGCGCGATGGATATTGAAGGTCTCG
>CAXBRZ010000398.1:0-2279 GCA_963978075.1 uncultured bacterium
GGGTAGTACCTCGCGGATATCGATCAGGGTATTGAGCCTCCCCAAGCGTAGGGCCATCTCGGGACTGGCGCTGAGCCGATAGTAACGCGATAATTCGGCGACAAGGGCCGGAGAGCCGACGACGCTCGGCGCAAGGAACTTGTCGACGGTCGACGCGAGCTGCTCTTGGTGCGCGAACAATTGATTCGCGCGGCGCTCGGCTCGCTGCAGCGCAAACCGACGCCCGACGTTGCCGCCGAATTGGTTCGTCTCGCGCCGGACTGGATTCGCGCATCACAAATCGTCGACGGGGCGGGCGAGCCGGCGAGCTTCGCGGCGCTGGGCGCGGATCACATCGGGCAGTCCCCGGATCCGCGCAAGGCACTGTTCCAGTTCCTCGAGGTCGTGCACTCTCGTCGCCACCTTCATGTCAGCGATGCCGTCAGCAGAGGTGACGGTGTTCATGCTCTGGATGCTGAGGCGGGCATCCGCAAGCGCTGAACTGACATCACGCACGAGACCCCGTCGGTCAAAGGCGCGGACCATGAATTCCACGGCATACAGCTGCTCGCGCTCCTGTCCCCAGGCCACATCAATCTGCCGATCCGGGTGATCTTTTGCGAGGCGCGCAAGATTGCCGCACCCGGACCGGTGGATCGTGATGCCGCGACCCAAGGTCACATACCCGAGGATCCTTTCGGGGGGCACGGGGTTGCAGCAGCGCGCGTAGTGGGAGAGCAGGTCGCCAACGCCCATGACCTGGATCCCTGCCGCCGTCGCAGGACCCTCGGAGGTGGCGGTTCCGCCCGGCGCAGGTGCGGTGGGCCGCTCCGTGCCGAGAGCACGATCACGGCGTGCCACAGCCGATTCCAATTGTGCTGCCGACACATCGCCAGCGCCCAGGGCGACGAAGAGCTCGTCCGCGTCCTCAAGGCTCAAGAGCGGCGCCAGGCTCTCGACTTCTGCCAGCGTGAAGCGGCGTCCGAGTTGGCGTTCCGCCAGCGCCCGGCCACTGCGCAGATGCTCGTCCCGGTCGTGCAGCCGGAACCAGGCGCGTACCTTGCCCTTGGCGGACTTGCTGGCCAGGAAGCCCAGGCTGTCGACCATCCAGTCCCGGCTCGGCTGTGCGTCCTTGGCGGTGATGATCTCGACGGTGACGCCATCGGTCAGTCGGTGGTCCAGAGGCACCATACGGCCGTCCAACCGGGCGCCGCGACAGCGATGACCGAGACTCGTGTGCACGTGATAGGCGAAATCAAGCGGTGTGGCGCCGCTGGGGAGTTCGACGACGTCGCCTTTGGGGCTGAACACGTAGACATGTTCCTTGAAGAGCTCGGCGCCGACCCCTGACAGCGGGTCGTCTTCGGCGGAGGGCTGCAGCAGACGCCGCAACTCCTCGACCTTGCGCTCGAGTGCGCCATCGCGTCGGCCACCTTCCTTGTAGCGCCAATGGGCCGCAATGCCGAGTTCCGCACTGTCGTGCATGTCGTATGTGCGGATCTGGACTTCCACGGTGCGTCCACCAGGCCCGGTCACAGCCGTATGGATCGACCGGTAGCCGTTCGCCTTGGGGGTGGCGATGTAGTCATCGAACTCGTCCGCGAGGTACGGGTAACGCCCATGCACAAGACTGAGCGCCGCGTAACACTCCTCCACACTGGCCAGAAGGATGCGTACCGCGCGCACATCGCTCAGTTCCTCAAAGCGCAGGCCTTTGCGCGTCATTTTCCGATAGATGCTGTACAGGTGTTTCGGTCGCCCGTACACCTCGGCCGTAAGGCCCGCCTCCCGCAATTGCGCCGAGAGACTCTCGACCAGCGTGGCGATGTAACGCTCGCGGTCCGCGCGTTTTTCGGCGAGGGCCTGCGCAATCTCTCGGTACTCGACGGGATTGAGATAGCGGAATGCGAAATCCTCCAGTTCCCATTTGAGTGCTGCAAGTCCAAGCCGGTTGGCCAACGGGGCATAGAGTTCCCGGGTCTCGCGGCCGAGGTGTGCCTTGTCTTCGCTACTGCCATCGCGCACCGCCCGAAGGCGCCAGAGTTGCTCGGCGAGGCGTGCGAGGACGAGGCGGGGGTCCGACACGACCGCGAGCAGCATGCGACGCAGGCCTTCGGCCTGTGCCGCCGTATAGCGGTGGCCCTGTGAGCGAAGCGGAAGGTCTGTCCGTCCGAGGCGGGCAAGTGAGACCGCAAAGCGGACCACAGGGGCATCGATGTGCTCCAGCAGCGGATCGGTGGCCACGAGGTGCCCGGCACAGAGGGACTGCACGAGAGTGCCGGCGACGGCGGCAGCGGCGG
>CAXBRZ010000399.1:0-2277 GCA_963978075.1 uncultured bacterium
GTGGACGCGGCGTGCAACGCCCGCTGCGCGGCGAGGCGGACCATGCGCATCTGAGACAGTACGCGCAGCGACTGTGGCCGGAGTTGCGCGATGTGCCGTGGACGCATGCGTGGAATGGCCAGTTCGCGCTGACGCCCGATTTTTATCCGCGCCTACATGCACCGGCACCGGGTCTTCTGATCGCACTCGGTTACAGCGGCCGGGGGGTGGCGCTCGCCACGCGCTTCGGCGCGGCACTGGCAGAAGCCGCGCTCGGCGTGGGTCCTGAGGCTGTGCCGCTGCCCGTGACGCCGGTCAGGCCCATGCCCCTGCACGCGGCCTGGCCACTCGGGGTATATCTTGGCGTCGCGCTCGGCCGGCTGCGCGACCGCTTCGGCCGGTAAGACTCAGCGCGCCCGGTGACGGCTGCCGGAGCGCTCGTAGGCGGCCCAGCCGAGCACGATGCCGATACCGATTCCGAAGAGCACCCGCGCCGCCGAGTTGACGGCCGAGCCGACCGCGAGTTCCGCGCCGTGACCGAAATCGCCGCGCGTCAGGTCCGAGAGACGCGAGAGCACGATACCCAGCACGCCCAACGCGACGAGCACGGCCCAGCGCGACGGCCAGCGTGTGGCGCCCGCCGTCGTGCTGCGCGCCGGCAGGCCACTGCCCACGAGCACACCACCGATCGCCCCCATGAGCCAGCGGGGTGCCGCCAGTTCCTGAGCGATGCCCGGCAGGTCGCCGGCGGTCATGCCGACAAGGCCGAGCCCGGCCATGATGAGACCCAGGGCGGCAATCTGCGGCAGCGGACTATCAGGGGCGGAGTTCGACGACACGGAACACCTCTGGGTGTGCGAAGCAGGCGGTACGGATCTGATTCTAGCGTCCTTCGACGGCGACGCCACCGCCCCGTTGCCGAGTCCGTGGCCGCGGGGGATCATGCCGACCCTCTGCAGAGGGAGATCGCAGCATGATGAGGGGTATGGGACTGCTCGCAGCAGGGCTGTTCGCGGCCGCGACGGCCGGCGCCGCCGGTTTCGAGTTTGCCGGACGGCAGAGCACCTTGGAGCGCGCCGGCAGCGCCGAGGCGCCGGCCGCCTACAACTACTCGGTGCGCGACCCCGACGGCAGCCTGCGCCGGCGCCGTGTCGTGGAGCTGCCCGAGAGGCCTCGGCTGCGCAGCAACGAGCTGTATCTGGACGCCGCGTACGCGCTTGCACTCGAGGAAGCGGCGGGCAATGCGGTGGAGTCGATCACCGACGGCCAGTTCGACCATGGCGCGCCGATGGACTGCCACTGCTTCAAGACCGGCGTGAAGTGGCCCTACGTGTGGACCCGCGACACGTCCTACTCGACCGACCTCGGTGCCGGCCTCGTCGATCCTGCGCGCGCCCGCAACTCGCTGGCCTTCAAGCAGTCATCACTCGATCCTCGAGTACTCGGCACCGGCCGCACCGACGAGGCGTCCGTGGCGCAGGACACCGGCAGCGGCGGCAGCTGGCCGATCAGTTCCGACCGCGTGGTGTGGATACACGCCGCCGTGCGCCTCCTGCCGCTCCTCGACCGTGCGGCCGCCGCCGATTGGGAGCAGCAGGTCTACCGCACCGCGACGGACACGCTCGCCCAGGAGCGGCGTCATGCCTTCGACGCCGCGAGCGGCCTGTATCGCGGCGAGACTTCGTTCCTCGACTGGCGCGAGCAGACCTATCCTGACTGGACGCGCAACGACACGCTCGCCATCGCCTCGTCCTATGCGCTCTCGACCAACGTCCTGCACTACCTTGCGCTACTCGACACCGCGTGGCTTGCGGCACGGCAGAACGATCGTCGCGCGGCCGACTACGGGCAACAGGCGCAGGCGCTTGGCAAGGCGATCCTCCGGCATTTTCGCGCCGAGGGCAGTGACCTCTACGCCAGCTACCTCTTTCGCGACCTTGCGCCGGTGGACACGTACGACCTTCTGGGCCTTGCGCTCCTCGCCGAGTCGGGCCTCCTGGACGAGCCATCCATCCGGCGCATGCTCGGCGCTTATCCGCTCGGTGCCGGCGGACCGCCCGTCATCTGGCCGGAGCGTGCGGACGTGCCGATCTATCACAACCGCGCGGTCTGGCCGTTCGTGACCGCCTACGCCCTGCGCGCCGCCGAGCGGGCACACGATGCCGCGCACGCCAGCGCCTACGCGCGCTCGCTGCTGCAGGGCGTCGCAGTCGCGCTCTCCAACCAGGAGAACGCGGAATTCCTCACGCTCTCGCCGAGCTTCTCCGACGGCGCGCTCTCGGGCCCCGTGATCAACTC
>CAXBRZ010000400.1:0-2258 GCA_963978075.1 uncultured bacterium
TAAATGCGGTGGTTCACGGGTGAGCCTCAGGCAGACGCGAGAAAGCCGCCGTCCACATGCAGGATTTCTCCGGTGATGAAGGACGCCGCGTCACTGAGTAGAAAGAGTGCCGCGTTGACTGCATCCGCTTCCCGGCCAATCCGGCGCAGCGGGAAGCGTTGCGCGCGCCTTTCGTACTCCTCCAGAGGTGTGATGGCCACTGCGCCTGGTGTCGGAATCGAAGCGGGTGCCAGTGCGTTGACCCTGACCTGCCTCGGACCGAGTTCGGCCGACAATGTGCGGGTGATGGAGCCAATCGCGGCTTTGACCATCGAATAGGCCGCCGTGCCGGGAAACCCGCGTTCGGCCGTGGGAGAGGCCATGTTGAGTACCACACCGCCCCGCGATGCATCCATTTGCCGCAACAGCGCTTGCGCGCCCCACAGCGTACCCTTCACGCCGATACCCACCATCCGGTCGATAATCTCGTCGCTGAGGGATTCCACCGGGTCGTAGCGGATCAGCATGGCGTTGTTCACGACGCCGTCCAGCCGGCCAAAATCAGCCGCGACACCCAACAGGCCGTCCCTGTCGGTGACATCCATCACCCGTGTCGAGCACCGCGCTTGGCCTTGGAGCGTGGCAAGCGCCTGCCCATCAATGTCGACCGCGCACACCTCTGCCCCGGCGGCGACTGCACCTAGCGCGATGGCCCGCCCAAGGCCGCGCCCGGCTCCGGTGACCAGCAGTCGCTGACCCGTGAGGTCGAATCGGGTCAGCGGCTCAATGACCACGTTCAGCGGCCGCGCTCTGCTGCGCTCGGGAGACCAGATAGGCGCGGACATCACCCAGGCGGTCGCCGCCCAACGCCTTGCCAAAGGCGATCATCCCGTTTGCCTGAAGGGCGCCCTTCTCGACAATGGCCGTCCACAGCGCGTCGTCCCCAAGGGCGCGGGTATGACGCAGATCAGGCACCAGTCCGCCGGAATACGCCGCGTCGCCATGGCAACTTCCACAGTAGCGGGAATACAACTTGGCGCCGCGAGCGACGCGCTCGGGCGGCGGGACTGCCTTGGGCGGATCCAGCGGCATTTCCGACACCGCGACCGGTTCCGGCAGCGATGCCGTCCCGTCAAGGGCAAAGGTCAGGACGCGACTGCGATTGGGGATGCGCCCGGACTTGAAGGCCAGTTCGCCGGCCACCAGCGGGAAAACGCCGCCCCAGCCGGCAACGATGGTCACGTACTGCCGACCGTCGACGGCATAGGTCATCGGAGCGGCGATGATGCCGGTCTGGGCCGGGAAGGACCACAGCTGCTGGCCATCGCTGGCACGATAGGCGAGGAAATCGCCAGCTGCGGTTCCCTGAAATACCAGGTTGCCGCCGGTTGAGAGCAGGCCCCCGTTCCAGGGCCCCGGATGCGGTGCGCGCCATGCGGCTCGGCCTGCAATGGGATCCCATGCGACCAGTTCCCCCTTGAGTCCTGCGAGGATCGCTGCCTTTACCTTGGGATCCTGCGGCAGGCTGGTACTGGCGAGGTCGATTCCCATGTTGACTCCGACCTCGGAGGGCGTGAAGTCCCGGTCCTTGAGGAACGGGAATGGCATTTCCTGCGCCGGGATGTAGGCAAGCCCGGTCTGGGGGCTGAACGACATCGCATGCCAATTGTGCGCGCCCAGTCCACCGGGCGCTGCGACCCATAATTTGCCGGTCTTATCGTAACGGGCTTCCGGGTTGACGATTGGACGGCCCGTGGCGAGATCCACGCCAGAGGCCCAATTCACGGGCTCGAAGGCTTCGGCGGAGAGCAGGGCGCCGTTCTTGCGGTCCAGGACATAGAAAAAACCGTTCTTGCCGGCCTGCATCACGACCTGCCGGGGCTGGCCCTGAATGTTCAGGGTCGCCAGCGACAACGTCTGGGTCGCGTCGTAATCCCACACGTCGCCTGGCGTCGTCTGGTAGTGCCAGACGTACGCACCATCGTGACCACGCACCGCCATGATCGAGGCGGTGTAGAGCGCGTCACCCCGATCACCGCCTTCCATCGGACCTGACCACGGCGCGGCGTTGCCGGTGCCGAAATAGACCAGGTCAAGGTCAGCATCGTAGGTCAGGGAATTCCAGACGGTGCCGCCACCGCCATCCGCATGGCGGGCCTGCCCGAGTTCTTTGCCGAACGGCTGGAGAAGGGACGATGAAACTGCTGGAGCCCGGCACCGAGCTGGACGGATTCACCATCGAGGAGTGCGTGCACTCCGGGGGCATGGCCCACATCTAC
>CAXBRZ010000401.1:0-2254 GCA_963978075.1 uncultured bacterium
CTACGCCTTCCGCAAATGCGCGGAAGCAAATGACAAGGCGCAATTGCCCACAAAAGTTGCCGCGGCGCTTGATTATCTCGCGGGATGCCACCGCGACGCGGGCGAAATTGAAAAAGCTGTTGGCGTTTATAAAGAAGCGAGCGGCGCGTATATGCGCAAGCCGGATTATGATAATGCGAGCGCGGTGCTGAGCAAGGCGGCGAAGTTGATGGCGGACGCCCTCGCGGGGCTGCCGATCCGCCGCGCGTTTGTCGTCCACGGCGAACCGGGGTGGGACGAGCCGACGCCGGTCGGCCCCTTCCTCCTGTATGACGTCAGGCCAGGCCAGGTGACCTGCACGACGCGCAGTGCTGCCGATTTCGGTCTCCCCTCGTGCGTCGCGGAGGACTTGCGGGGTGGCGATGCTGCCTTCAACGCGGCGGCCTTGCGGGCCGTCTTTGCGGGGACGGATCGGGGCGCGCACCGCGATGCCCTGCTCATGAGTGCGGCGCTCGCCCTGGAGCTGACAGGCGCGGTCGACAATCCACTCGAAGGCGTGTCCCGTGCGCAGGCCGCCATCGACAGCGGTGCGGCCAGCGCGGTTCTGGGCCGGCTTGCCGAGTTTGGTGCGAGGCTTCGATGAGCGGACCGGACTTTCTCGCCGCAATGGCCCAGTCGTCGCGCCGGCGCGTCAGCGAGGCGCGTGCGCTGCGCAGCGACAGCGACCTTTGGGCATGCATCAAGGAATTGCCGCCTGCCCCACCGCTGAAACTCGACGGCCGCTTTGACCTGATCGCCGAACTGAAACTGAAATCGCCCGCGATGGGCGTCCTGTCCGGATCGGACGAGGACCTCGAGGCACGCGTCCTCGCCTACGCCGCCGCGGGTGCCGCCGTCGTCTCGGTGCTGACCGAGCCGGACAGGTTCGATGGCAGTCTTGCGCACCTGCGCCGGGCCTCGAGCGCCTTGCGCGCCGCGGGGATCCCGGCCATGCGCAAGGACTTTATCGTCGATCCCTACCAGTTGCTGGAAGCGCGGGAGGCGGGAGCAGGGGGCGTTCTTCTCATCGTGCGCATGCTCGACGAGACGGTATTGCAGGAAATGCTGGACCTTGCGGCGGCGCTCGGGCTCTTCGTGCTCCTTGAAACCTTCGACGCGGCGGAAGTGGCGATCGCCGGGCGCCTCGCGGCCACATGGCGGGGAGCGGCGTCTTCTTGTCTGATTGGCGTGAACAGCCGCGACCTTGTGACCTTGAAGGTGGTGCCGGAACGACTGGACGAACTGGCCGCGTCGTTGCCCAGAGATTTTCCCAGAGTGGCCGAGAGCGGACTGCAGACACCGGATGACGCTGCCCGACTGGCCGGTGCGGGGTACACGGTCGCTCTTGTCGGCACAGCGCTGATGTCGGCCTCCGATCCTGTGACGCTGGCAAGCGAGATGATCCGTCACGGGCGAAGCCGGGGGCTGCCGTGACGGCGTGGGTGAAGATCTGCGGGCTGTCGACCGAGTCGGCGGTGGACGCTGCCGTCCGCGCGGGTGCTGACGCGGTCGGGTTTGTGTTTCATGCCGGGTCTGCGCGCAACGTGGCGCCCGCACGGGCCTGTCAGCTTGCCGCAAGGGTGCCTGCGGGCGTCGACACGGTGGCGGTGACCCGCCATGCGGACCGTGCGCAGGTCGATGCGGTGCTGCAGGCCTTCCGGCCGACGCTGTGGCAGAGCGATGCCGAGGATTTTGCCGCATGGGTGATGCCGCCTCGGTTGCGCATCCTCCCCGTACTGCGTACCGGGCAACCGTTGCCGACGCCTTTGCCGGCACGCTGTCTGTATGAGGCCGCCTCGAGTGGGCAGGGCGTGCGGGCGGACTGGTCGGAGGCAGCACGCCTCGCCCGGCAATGTGAGCTGGTTCTGGCCGGTGGGCTTGATCCGGACTCGGTGGCGGAGGCCGTGGTGCGGGTCCGCCCCTTTGGCGTTGACGTCTCAAGTGGCGTGGAATCCGCCGCCGGCGTGAAGGATCTCGGCAAAATAAGGGCGTTCATCGAGGCGGCACGAGCTGCCTGAACGCAATTCGGACGGATGGACGGGAGTGACAGATGCAGAGCTTGTTTGAAGTAGGTGAGGCGGGCGCGCTCTTGAGGCGTGAAATCGCCGGCGAATTCCCCGACGCCCGCGGTCGTTTCGGTCCCTTCGGTGGACGCTATGTGCCCGAGACACTGGTCCCGGCGCTGGACCGGTTGCAGGCCGGCGTCGACCGCTGGCTGGACGACCCTGCCTTCGTG
>CAXBRZ010000402.1:0-2247 GCA_963978075.1 uncultured bacterium
GTGTGGCATGCCCGGTGTCCCCTCCCCTCGCGGAGCGCCGGCGCGCGGTATGCGCGGGATGGCAAAGGCGACGTCGGGCATGCAAAAACCATTTAGACATCAGTACTATAGGCGGACCATGGGGTCTGCGAGTGTCCGTGCCAATCAGCATGCGTGAGCGCAAAAGCCATTCCCGCGCCGGACTTGCCCGTGCGTCCCGCAGCGAAAAGGGGACGATCGCGATCGCCTTCGTACGTTCCGTGGTCGAGGCGGCGCAGGCCCAGGGGTTTGGCCCCGAGCCGCTGCTCTCGGCAGCGGGCATCCGCCCCTCGCTCCTGCGCATCGCCGCCTCGCGCGTCTCGGCCGAGCAGTACGCGCGCCTGTGGCGCAGCTACATCGAGCGCCTCGGGGACGAGTTTTTCGGCCAGGATCCCCGACGCATGAAGCCGGGCAGCTTTGCCCTGCTGTGCCGCTCGGTCGTGCACTGCCGGACGCTGGGGCACGCGCTCGAACGGGCCGCGCGGTACTTCGAGGTCTTCCTCGATGCGCACGGTCTCAAGGTCGAGCGGGTGGGGGCGCGGGCCCGGCTGATCCTGCTGCAGCCGCCCGGTGCGCCCGTCCGGCCGTTCGGCCACGAGACGCTGCTCGTCATCGCGCACGGGCTCGCCTGCTGGCTGGTGGGGCGACGCATCCCGGTGCTGGCGGCGGCGTTCGCCTATCCCGAGCCTGCCCATGCGGCGGAGTATGCCGACCTCTTTGCGCCCCAAACGGTTTTTGGCGCCGCGCAGACCTGTCTTGAGATCGCCGCGGCGACGCTCGATTTGCCGGTCGTGCAGAGCGAGCGCAGCGCCAAGGAGTTCCTGCAACAGGCGCCGGCGAACATCCTGCTCAAGTACAAGAGCACCCAAAGCCTCGCCGCGCGCATCCGCCGTCGCCTCCGGCAGGTCCTGCCCGAGGACCTGCCGGACCTCGACACGATGGCGCGCGAGCTGCATCTGGCCCCGGCCACCCTCAGGCGCCGCCTCAAGGCCGAAGGACATACGTACCAGGCGATCAAGGATGACCTGAGGCGGGATCTGGCCATCACCTACCTGAGCGGCACACAGCTCCCGATCCGGGATATCGCCCTTTCTTTGGGCTTCCTCGAGCCCAGCGCCTTCCATCGCGCCTTCCGCAAATGGGCCCATACCTCGCCCGGGGCCTATCGGCGGGACGGGCAGACCTGACGCCCCGGGCGGTGAAGTCTCCTTCATGGGTGGTTATGACGGGATAACCAAATGTCGGTTCCGGCGTTCCCTCCCCCTCCGTAGCATCGCGGCACATTTCCAAATGCCGGAAACCGCTGATGTCCTCTCCTGTCCGATTGCCGACCGAGCCGCGCCACACGCGCGAGCTCGAATCCCTCCTCGCGGACCTTGACGCCGACTCCCTGCGTTGGGTGAGTGGGTTTGTCGCCGGTCTTGCGGCCGAGCGCGCGCGCGGCGGTGGCGCGGTGATGCCTTCGTTGGCAACGGTCGCGTCAGAGCCGGCACAGGCCGTCGTGGCACGTCCGCGCGTGACCGTGCTGTACGCCTCGCAGACCGGCAACAGCCGTCGTGTGGCGGAAAAACTGGGACAGGCGTTTGCGGCTGCCGGTGTCGAGCAGCGTGTGCTGGCGAGCGGCGACTACACCCTGCGCCATCTCGCCGAGGAGCGCTTTCTCTACGTTGTGGCCAGCACGCACGGCGACGGTGAGCCGCCCGACGATGCGCGGGCGCTGCTCGAGGGCCTCGCCGGCCGGCGGGCTCCGAAGCTGAACGATCTTGGGTTCGCAGTGCTCGGCCTCGGCGACTCGAGCTATCCGCAGTTCTGCGCCACGGCGCGGGTGATCGACGAGCGTCTTGCAGAGCTCGGCGCGCGAAGGCTGGCCGAACGTCCTGCTCGAGAGCCTCGCGTGCGGCACGCCGGTCCTCGCGACGCGCGTCTTCGGGACGCCGGAGGTGGTGCGCGATCCGGAAGTCGGGACGCTCGTCACGACGCGCGACGGCGCGCCCGATCGCGCCGAGCTGGTCGCCGAGCAAAGTTTTCAACTTCGCCTCGCGCGGGTAATCGAAGAGCGCGAGTTCGGCGTTCGCGGAGATGACGGTGAGGAGTTTGTTGAAATCATGCGCGATGCCGGTGGCGAGCATCCCGATGCTCTCCAGTCGCTGCGCCCGGAGGAACTGCTCCTGCAGGATCTTCTTTTCCGTGATGTCCGTGCTGATGGTGAGCCGCCCCGTCGGCCGTCCC
>CAXBRZ010000403.1:0-2236 GCA_963978075.1 uncultured bacterium
GCTGCCATTTTTCGCCTACCCGTTGCTGGTCCTCACGCTTATCGGCTGGGCATGGTGGTGTCGTCAGGCGCCATCCGGCAGTGGTTCGCGGAGTTCCACCTGAGGAGACGACAAGTGTGGCGATTCGTCGTCGCCATCCGGAGCCTTGCGGGGTTCAGCGCGATGTCCAGGAAGCGCCGAGGACCTTGCCTGTCAGCTTCATGAAGTGTTCGCTCTCGCGGGTTGAGAGTCCGGCCGGAATCTCTTCATGAACGGCGTCCACCAGCGGTAGCAGTCGCGGATAGACATGACGATCTTCCGCAGACAGTTCCACTTCGCACGCTCGACGGTCGCGAGTGCTGACGGTGCGGATGGTCCATGCGATGCCGCGCAGGCGCGATAACATGCCACCTATGTGTGCCGGCTTTATGTACTCCATCGGGGGTGGAAAGAAGGACAAGGGCCCCACCCTTGAGGATGTCTCGGGAGGCTAGGTGTGCTAATTCTGAGGTCGGGTTTCTTTTTTGCCGTCCCGGTGCGAGGTGTGCAGGGACTTGAGCATGAGTCAGCGGAGGCGGAGCGGTGAGTGACGGGTCAGTTTATCAACCCCCGGCCGTATGGACCTGGAACAAGGCTAGCGGTGGGCGTTTTGCGAATATCAACCGACCGGTGGCCGGGGCAACGCATGAAAAGTCCTTGCCCGTTGGGAGGCACCCGCTGCAGTTGTATTCATTGGGCACGCCCAACGGCGTCAAGGTAACGATCCTGCTGGAGGAACTGTTGGCGCTCGGCGAAACGGGTGCCGAGTACGACGCATGGCTCATCAACATCGGCGAGGGTGACCAGTTTGGCAGCGGTTTTGTTGAGGCGAATCCGAATTCCAAGATCCCGGCGCTCGTAGATCACAGTGGCGATACTCCCGTCCGGGTATTTGAATCGGGCGCGATTCTCGTCTACCTCGCCGAGAAGTTCGGTCACTTCCTGCCCAAGAGCGGTACGGCGCGCACCGAATGCTTGTCGTGGCTCTTCTGGCAGATGGGCAGCGCACCGTTCCTGGGGGGTGGTTTCGGGCATTTCTACGCCTATGCGCCCGTCAAAATCGAGTACGCCATTGATCGTTACGCCATGGAGAGCAAGCGGCAGATGGATGTGCTGAACCGGCGTCTTGCGGAGTCGGAGTACATCGCCGGCGACTCATACACCATCGCCGACATGGCGATCTTTCCCTGGTATGGAGGGCTTGCGAAAGGATGGCTCTATCAGGCATCCGAGTTTCTCGCTGTCCATGAGTACACCCACGTACTGCGCTGGGCAGACCTGCTGCTGGAGCGTGCAGCCGTCAGACGCGGGCGCTGCGTGAACCGGGTGGTGGGAGACCCTGCCGAGCAACTGCGGGAACGGCACGACGCTGCCGATTTCGACGCGCTCGCCGATGCGTTGGCCCGGCCGGCGAGATGAGCTTTCGATTGCAGCGGGTCAGCATCTACGCCGCGAGCATCGTCGTCGCGCTCGTGCTCGCCGCGGCGGCGATTCCGTCGATCGCACGGGCGGCGGCGCACGGGAATAGTGTTCCTGAGTTCGACAATCCCGTGATCCGGGGCTTTGCGCCGGATCCATCCATTGTCCGCACCGGTGAGGATTTTTATCTCGTTACGTCCAGTTTTGAATATTTTCCGGCGATTCCCGTCTACCACAGCCGCGATCTGGTCCACTGGACGTTGATTTCCCATGTGCTGTCCGAGTTCTCGCTCCGAGGCCTTGAGCGGGTGGAATCCAGCGGCGGTGTGCAGGCAGCCACCATCCGCGAACACGAGGGCGTTTTTTACGTGGCTGCAACGGCCATCCTGGAGGGCCGGGCGGTCAGTTTCATCGTGACTGCACGCGATCCGCGTGGTCCGTGGTCGGAACCGACGGTGGTGGTAGACGCCGAGGGCATCGATCCGGCGCTTTTCTTTGATGACGATGGCCGTGTCTGGTACGTGGCGAATCGCGTCCCAAAAGATCAGGCTTACCCGGGACAGACGGAGATCTGGCTGCAGGAACTGGAATTGCGCACGCTGCAACTCAAGGGCCCTAGGGTCGCGCTGTGGCGGGGCTGCTGTCAGGGCGAGTGGGCCGAAGGACCACGGCTATTCAAACGCGCGGGAGAGTACGTGCTCGTCATCGCCGAAGGCGGCACGTCCTACGAACACGCCGTCTCGGTGGCGGTGGCGCATTCGGTCACAGGCCCTTATCGCAACGATCCGCGCAACCCCGT
>CAXBRZ010000404.1:0-2232 GCA_963978075.1 uncultured bacterium
CTAGATCACAGGGACAAAATCCACTCGACCAGATTCTTCGTCTTGGCCGGATCCGGCGACTTGATCACCTTGTGCTCCTCTTCGTGGCCATCCGGGAACTTGGCTTTCTCGCCCGTCGTCAGGTGGGTCGTCAGACGCTGCTCGGCATCAGCCTTGCCCTTGTACTTGGCGGCAATGTCCTTCCAGGCGGGACCATCCTTGGCCTTGTCGATCCCGTGACAACGAAAGCAATTGTTCTGTCGGGCGAGTGCCTGCGCGGCATCGGGATCCGCCGCCGACGCCATCGAACTCACCCCGAGCGCCGCCGCAACAGTCACAGCCAGCATCGAAAAACGGATCTGAACACGCATGGAAACTCCCGGATAGTGCAAGCGACGCTCATCGCGTCGAAGGCAGGATAGGCGGGGAGTGCGCGCGAGGCCTCCGCACATCTACGGATGAGGACCCTCAGCCGTATGGTGGATTACCGCAATTTCCTGCGGTGCGACCAGAGATAGACGGGAGCAGCCAGTGCGATCATCCCCACGGCCGCCAGTGCCGAACGGACATCCTCACTGACGGTTGCGGCCAGAAACCCCACGGAGCCAAGCAACACAAGGGCAGTGCTCACCGGGTAGCCCACCACACGAAACGGTCTCGCAGCCTGCGGCTCACGCTGGCGCAATACGAATACGGACACGTAGGCGGAAACGTAGTTGAGCACGAAGAGCACGGCCGCGACGGCGATCAGGAACCTGAGCGAGCCCGAGAGAATCATCAGGGCAGCGCATATTGCCGTCGCGACGAGCGCGACATGCGGGGTGCCTCCGTCGCGCACCCGTGTCACACCCGCCGGAACAAGCCCATCACGGCCAAGGGCATACAGGATCCGCGGTGTTCCGAGGAAAATTGCGTTGACGAGCGACAGTACTGTCAGCAGCGACACGAAAGTGACGACCGACGCACCGCCATGAGGCAAAATCTTCTGCGCCACATCCGCCGCGGGGAGCGTGGAAGACGCCAGCGCGGGCACCGACAGCGCGTGCAGAAAGCCCGCGTTGATCAGCACATAGAGCACCGTGATGAGCACCGCGCAGGTAATCATGGCGCGTGGCACGTTGCGCGCAGGCTCGAGCGTCTCCTCAGCCATGTAGATGGCCGCATACCAGCCATCGTAGGTGACGATCACATTGCGCAGCGCGATGGCGGCGGCTCCGAGCGTAAAGGCGGCCGGCGGCACCGCGGGTCCCTGCGACACGGCGGCATCGGGCACCGCCATGAAGCCTGCCACCGCAAGAGCAACCAGCATCAGCCCGACCAACGCGCTGATGGCATTCTGCAGCCGGCTCCCGACCTTGAGACCCAGCCAGTGGATCGCCGTAAAGACGAGCACCACCCCAAGTGCCGAGGCTTGCTCGTGACCGACGAACCGCGCGTCGAATTTCCCGAGAAAGTCTGCCGCCGTATAGGCGGTGTAGGCCACGGTGATGCAGTTCAGAAGCCAATCGTTCCAGCCGATGACGAAGCCGGCGGGAGCGCCGAATGCGCGGCGGGCGTACACGTAGAACCCGCCGGCCGTCGGCATCATCGCGGCCAGTTCGGCGACGGAGACTGCGCCGAGCAGCGCATAGCCGCCGCCGAGTATCCACGCGAGCAAGGTCATCCGCGCGTCGCCCAGCGCCGCAACCACTTCGCCTGGCAGGCGCAGGATGCCCACGCCGATGGTGCGCTCGCGGAAGAACGGGTTCATCGTCGCGCAGTCTTCGTACTCGTCGATGTGGCCGGGCATCGAGTCGATGAACGCGCGGCACTTCTGCATCCATGCGTCGTCGGCGTCGGACGCGAGGCCGCCCGGACGGATGAACGAGCACATCATGCGCTGGCCCGTCAGGTGCTCGAACAGATGACCATCGGCCCAGCCCAGGAGCAGGTGCTCGATGGTCTCGTCCGTGAAGCCGTAGTGCTCGCGGTACCAGGATTGTCGGACCTTCGAGGGCAGGACATGGTGGTAGTAGGCAGCCGCGGCGGTCAGCAACGCCGCCACCTGTCGCCGCTCGCTGAGGCGCTCGAGCTCTGCTGTGACGGTCGGGTCATTGCCACCAGGCAAAGAGACGCCCACCGATGCCGCCAGGACACGAAGAGCGTCCATGAACTCGACGCCATTGAATCGTCAGGAGCTCCGGCGGGTCACGGCTGTGCGGCCAAGTGTCTGCAGAGGCCCCCAAGCCGATCACGACAGGAAAAGCCGGCCAG
>CAXBRZ010000405.1:0-2205 GCA_963978075.1 uncultured bacterium
ATCGGCCGCGGAAGTGCCCTCCCTCGGCCATCACGGTCCGGCGACCGTCCGTTGCGCGCAAGCCATCGATCAGCCGTTCCCCCACCATCCTCGGCAGGGGCGCCGCCCAGCGTGCCTCGGCGTAGGCATCCCGCCGCCCGTCGGCCAGAACCACGACGATGCGGTCGGTGTCGAGGCCCGCCCGAGCGGCCGGGTGCGCCACGAGCAGTGACGTCTCGCGGGGCGTCGCCGTAGGGGTGAGGGTCGAGGGGGCGAGCAGATAGACATCCGCCACCGGGTCATGGCTTTGCAGCAGCGAACTGCAGGCGCAAAGCGGTGCCAGGAGCGACAGCAAGACCAGGGATTTCAGGTTCATCGCGGAATCTCCACGCCGTGCGCCGGGCGCCGGTAAATCAGACGGGACGGATCCTCCTTGAGCGACCGTACCAGTTCACGGACTTCAGCCGCCGCAGCGCGGCTCTCCGCGGCCAGTGCCGTTACCTCGCCGAGCCCCTCGCCGGCAAACTCGTCGATGTCCGTCTCGTGACGGGCCACGAGCGCATCGACGCGGCGGCTCACGGCGGCAAGGCTTTCCGAGGTGGCTTTCAGGTTCCCGAGCGCCGACTCCAGTTCAGGGCCGGCGGCATTCACGAGATGACCCGCGCCGCGGGCCGTCTCCCGCAGGTCGGCCACAAGCGCGCGGGTCTCGTGAATCAGTTGCGCCGCCTCGCGCGCCGCCTGTGGCAGCGGCTCGGACATGGCGCGGGCATTGCGCATCACGCCGGCCAGTGCCGCCAGGTTGTCATCCGCCAGCAGCTTGTTGAGTTGATGCGTCACGCGCGTGGCATCAGCAACGAGAGACGGCATGCCGGCGATGAGACGGTCGAAATCCGACGCCTCCGAGTGGATGACCGGATACTCCTGACTCGGTACGTCCGCATGCGTATGGGCCGATTCCGCGACCTGCGCGAGGTCTATGAAAAGGAGGCCCGTCACACCCTGCATCGACAGGCGCGCCACGGTCTCGGGCCGGACCGGCGTTGCCTTGTCGACATCAACTAGCACGAGCACACGGTCGGCGGCGCGCGCATCGAGGCGGATTCTGGCGACCCGTCCGACATTGACGCCCAGATAGCGAACCGTACTGCCTTCCTGCAGCCCACTCACGCTGCCCGAAAAATACACCTCGTAGCGCTGGTATTCCCGTCGGTCACTCGAGTTCGTGTACCACAGCACGAACACGGTCGCCATGGCGAGGATCACCAGCACGAACGTGCCGACTGCGACGTAATTCGTTTCCCGATCCATCATGTCCTCCGCGCGGTGCGGCTGCGGGCGCCGTGAAAGTACTCCCGAATCCACGGGTGGGGATGTTGCACGATGCCGTCCAGTGTATCGCTGATCATCCGTCCGTCGATGATCACGCCGACACGATCACAGGTCCGGTAGATCGTGTCGAGGTCGTGCGTCACCATGACCACCGTCAGTCCCAGCATGCGCTGTAGGTAAACCAGCAACTCGTCCAGGTGCCCCGCCGAAATCGGATCGAGGCCGGCAGTGGGCTCGTCCAGGAACAAGAGACCCGGATCCAGCGCCAGCGCGCGCGCCAACGCCGCCCGTTTGACCATGCCGCCCGACAGCTGCGCCGGGAACTTCATGCCGGCGTCATCCGGCAGGCCGACGAGCCGCAGCTTCTGCACCGACAAGCCGCGCACCACCGCCTCGGGCAGTTTCAGCGCCTCGAGCATGGGAAGTTCGATGTTCTCAAGGACGGTGAGCGATGAAAACAGCGCGCCGTGCTGGAACGTCACACCGTAGCGGCGCTTGATGCGCACAAGCGCATCGCTGTCGAGGTTCGCCAGTGACTCGCCGTCGATGAGCACCTCGCCTTCGCGCGGCGCGTGCAGCCCGAGAATGGTCCGCAACAGCACGGACTTGCCGCTGCCGGAGCCGCCGACAATGCCGAAGATCTCGCCGGGCCGGACTTGCATGTCGAGGCCGTCGTGCACGACTTGTGCACCGAAGCGGTTCACGACACCGCGGACTTCCACCGTCGGCGCGCCCATCAGAAGTCGAGCTCCCAGAAAATGACCGCGAAAATCGCGTCCGCGAGCAACACCAGAAAGATCGATTCCACCACCGCGACCGTCGTCAAGCGGCCCAGTTCGCGCGAAGTGTTGCGTACCTGGAGCCCCCGGTAGGTTCCGACCAGCGCGATGAGGAAGG
>CAXBRZ010000406.1:0-2195 GCA_963978075.1 uncultured bacterium
AACCCATCGGCGGTACCGTCACGCTGAAAAAGTCCGGCCGTGTGCCGTTCCATGCGCGCCTGCATTCGATCGTGGCGGTGGATCACCTGGCGCTCGTCTGCACGGGCGGCGTGGTCACGCCCCTCGCGCTCTCGGCCGACCACAAGTCGGCGGACGTCACCGGATCGATCGACGTGGTCCGCAGTGGCTGGTGTGTGTTGCGCACCGATGCCGACAGCGCGCGCGATCCGATTCTCGATCTGTATCCATACGCGACCACAAGCCCCGTGTATGTGAGCGTGGCGGGAAAGCCGACCCGTTCGATGGTGGCAGCCGATTACTTTCTCGCTTGGCTTGATCGCATCGCCGAAGGTGTGGCGCGTCATCCGGACTGGAACACGAGCGAGGAGCGCACGATCGTGGAAACGCGGATTGCCGACGCGCGCCGATCGATCAGCGCGCGACGCTGACGCTCTGGCCGGCCGGCCACGGCGGCCGGCCCGCCTTTTTGGTAGACTTGCCACCTACACCGGCGGTCGGTTGACCGCGGGCCGCGCGATTCACGCGGCCGTGGACGAAAGGACAACCCGACGATGAGCAGCAATCCCCAGACCGCGCCTTTTGGCAGCATTCTTGCGCCTGTGATGGCGACCGCCACGTACAAGGATGGCGCATGGAGCGAACACGCCTTCGTGCCGGTGGGACCCATCCCCCTGCATCCGGCGGCCCACGTGCTGCATTACGCCAGCGAGTGCTTCGAGGGCTTCAAGGCTTACCGCTGGGCCGACGGCAGCGTGCACGTCTTCCGCATGGACCGTCACATCGCGCGCATGCGCCAGAGTGCGGCGGGCCTCGTGCTGCCGCAGCCGCCGGCCGACCAGTTGGAGGCGATGGTCCTCGGCGTGATCGAGCGCAACCGCGAGTCGGTGCCCGAGGCGCCCGGCGCCCTCTATCTGCGGCCGATGCTCATCGGCACGACGCCGAACATCGGCGCCGCGGCAACGCCCTCGAGCGAGGCGATGCTGATCGTGCTGGCCAGTCCCGTGTGGGACTACTTCGCCGGCGGCGCCAAGCCGCTGCGCATCTACGTCGAGGAGCACGCGACGCGCTGCGCCTCGCACCTCGGGGTCACGAAGACCGGCGGCAACTATGCGGCGGCCTTGGGTCCGACGCTCTCGGCGCGCAAGGCCTACCAGGTCGACCAGGTGCTCTTCGCGCCGGGCGGAGAAGTGCAGGAGACGGGCGCGGCCAACTTCCTGCTCATCCGCGACGGCCACATCCTCACGCGGAGCCTGGATTCGGCGTTCCTGCACGGGGTCACGCGCGACTCGCTGCTCACGATGGCCGCAGGGATGGGCTATCGCGTGGAAGAGCGGGTCTTCACGGTCGACGAGATGCTGGAGTGGGTGAAGGACGGCGAAGCCGCCTTGTCGGGCACCGCGGCCGTACTTTCGGGCGTCGGCACCCTCATCCGAGAGGGCGGTGCTGCCATCACCGTCGGCAGCGGCGCGATCGGCCCCAACACGCAGCGTTTGCGCGCGGCACTCGTCGCCATCCAGCAGGGGGCCGCCCCGGCGCCCGAGGGCTGGCTGCGCACGGTTTGACCGGCGCGGTCGCGCGCCTTCCTCGCCGGGCACCGGCTCGGCGTTCTCGTTTTTCCACTCAGGATCTCTGATGACCGTCACTTTTGCTGATCTGAACCTGCACCCGAGCCTTGTCCGTGCGACCCAGGAACTCGGTTTCGTGCGTCCCACTGCCATCCAGGGCGATTCGATTCCGCCGGCACTGGCCGGTCGCGACCTGCTGGCGTGCGCGGCGACGGGAAGCGGCAAGACCGCCGCCTTCATGCTGCCCATCCTGAACCGCCTGATGGACCGTCCGCGCGGCAAGACGCGGGCCCTCATCATCGCGCCGACGCGCGAACTTGCGGCGCAGATCCTCGAGGACATGCAGGACCTGGCCGTGCACACGCCGGTCAATGGCGCCGCCATCTTTGGCGGCGTCGGGATGGGTCCGCAGGAGCATGCGCTGCGCAGCGGCACCGACGTGATCGTCGCCTGTCCGGGGCGTCTCCTTGATCACATGCAGTCGGGCAACTACGTGGACTTCAGTGCGCTCGAGGTCCTGGTGCTGGACGAGGCCGACCGCATGCTCGACATGGGGTTCCTGCCGGACATCCGTCGTATCCTCAAACTCCTGCCCAAGGCCCGCCAGAC
>CAXBRZ010000407.1:0-2157 GCA_963978075.1 uncultured bacterium
GCTACCTCAAGCTTGCCAGCGTGCCGTACTGGCGGCACGTGCGCTTGCGGCCGCAGGATGGGCGATACGCTGCCCGCCGGTGACCGGCGTTGCGCGGTCGGCGGATCTCAGGTTCCCACACGGGGCTCATGAACGCGGCTTATGAGGCGCCAACTTTTCCTTATTTCGACGCACTTGCAGACTGCGAAATCCTGCGGCAGAGTCCAGAGCAAGGGGGGCATGATTGCCCCATACGACGACCGCTGGCCGATGCTGCCTGCGGCAGGGGGGAATGGACGCGCGCACCGGGCATGAAACCGGGGCGTGTGACGACCTGAAATCGGCCGGCGACTCGATCTTTTTAGCCTGCATACGATTTCAGGAGTGTCCATGCATCGCGTTGAAGCCCTTGTTTCCCGTTCCCCCGTCACCATTGCGGTCCTCGCTGTTCTTGCCGGAGCCACGCTGTCTCCGGTCGTGGCGCAGGCGGCCGACAGTGCTCGGGCATCCGATTCGGCGCTGTTGACCGAGATCGTGGTCACGGCCACGAAGCGCGAACAGCGCCTGCAGGACGTACCGGCTAGCATCATCGCTGAGACCGGAGTCGACCTCTCGCACCGCGGTGCGACTCAGTTGCAGGACATCGTCGACAACACCCCGGGCCTATACAACCCCTCGCCCGGCCCGGCGCAGCAGGCCAACCTCACCATACGCGGCGTGACGACGGGCACCAGCCGGGGCCTGCAGCAGTCCACGGTGGCGCTCCTCTATGACGACACGCCGGTCGATCCTGGTGCGCAGGGTGCCGGTACGACCAACCTGCGGGTGGTGGATATCGACCGCGTGGAAGTGTTGCGCGGTCCGCAGGGCACACTGTTCGGCTCAGGCTCGCTCTCCGGTGCGGTACGTTACGTCACGGCAAAACCGGATCTTGCCACCTCGCTGGCACGGGCCGAGGTGACCGGTGCCTCGACGGAGCGAGGGGCCGGGTCTTACAACGGCAGCCTTGTGCTGAACACCCCGATCGTGGATGGCACGCTGGCGCTGCGCAGCGTCGCCTATTACTACAACGACGGCGGCTTCATCAACGATCCGCGCTCCCATCGCAACAATATCAATTCGACCGAGACCGAGGGTGCCCGGCTTGCGCTGCGCTACCGCCCGAACGCCCGCTTCACGGCGGACCTTACCGTGATGGCACAGGAGTCGGTCGACAACGCATCGGCCTCTGCGCTGGATCCGACGCCGAACGGCGGCAGTCATTTCGTCACCGACGGCATCTATGAGCCGGCGTATCGCGCCAGCAACCGCATCTTCTCGATGAACCTCGCGTACGAGTTTGATCACGCCTCCCTCGTGTCCAACTCCACCTATCATCGCCGCACCGGCCGCTCCGACGGCGATGAGTACTATTTCGTGCCGCTGATCACCTTCCTCGCCTCGGGATTCACCTCGTTTGTGGAAGGCGCCGGTCAGTCGACGTTTGCGGTGTTCGGGGACTACTTCACGCAGGAACTTCGGCTCGCCTCAAAGGGCTCGGGGCCGCTGCACTGGACCGTGGGCGGGTTCTATCTGAGTTCCACCAGCCTCGTGACACAGGAAAACCACTCGCAACTGGTCGTGCCCTACATCGGTGGTGACAACCTCGTGGACCTCATCGCGACGGGACGTCAGGTCGAAGTCGCGGGTTTCGGTGAGGTGAGTTACACCCTTGGCAGCTTTGAGCTTGCAGCCGGGTTGCGTGCCTCGCACACGACTTTGGACTACCACGCCGTGACAGGCGGGTTCCTGCCCGTGTTTTCGCTGGATCCGGCGGTGGCGAATACCTACGCCGTGAGGCTGTTCGACGAGGCCGCCATCCAGGGATTCAGCGCGATTGCCAAGCCGACGATGTCCGAAGCCGCCCTGCAAGCCTCCCGCAACTCGGAGGCCGCCTCTGCGCACTGGGCCCAGGCCGCTCGCGTGGTTGTGCCCGTGGACGCCACACCCAGCATGCCGGTCAAGCAGGAACACGCCCGGCCCGCCAGCCCCCCTCCACCCTGTGCAGTGGGGCTGCTGACCCTTGGATAGGAGCACTGTCCAGCGCTAACCATCCAGAGCCTCTCCAAAGGGTCGCCGAGGGTGTGCGTGCGTGTGTTTCATGGAGCCTTTGCCTCCCCTGTACCTGGTACACATGCT
>CAXBRZ010000408.1:0-2154 GCA_963978075.1 uncultured bacterium
CTCGGATGGCTCGGCACCGTTCTTCCAGGACTTCTGCCGCTGGCCGGACATCCCACAGTTCCGCGCCTATGTGTTCGATTCGCCGGCCGCGGCGATCGCGGCACGGCTGATGCGCTCCAAGACGGCGCGTTTCTTCCATGACCACACGCTGATCAAGTGGCCGGGCAACAGCACCGTGACGCCCTGGCACCAGGACGAGCCCTACTACTGTGTCCGCGGCGAACAGTCGGTGAGCTTCTGGACGCCGCTCGATCCGGTCAGCGCCGCCACCTCGCTGCAGTGCGTGGCCGGCTCGCACCGCTGGTCCGCAAAAGGTTTCCGTCCCGACCGCTTCGACGGCACGTCACTTTACGCCAAAAGCGACTTCGACCCGTTGCCGGACATCGAGGCGCAGCGCAGCACGCATGACATCCGCGTCTGGGACATGCAGCCCGGTGACGCCGTCGCATTCGACTTCCGGACCGTGCACGGCGCCGCGGCCAACACCGCAACGATCCCGCGGCGGGTGTTCTCCGCGCGCTGGATCGGCGATGACGCGCGCTACGTGGTACGCCCTGGGCGCACCTCGCCGCCCTTCCCCGGCCTCACGCTGAAGGACGGCGAGCCGATGGTGGCCGACGAGTTTCCGCTCGCCTACGGCTGACGCCTCCCTTCAGCGGTTGACGGTGGCGTGCTCGAGCGGCAGCTTGCCCGCACGCTTCACCGTCTTCAGCGCGATCGAGGACTGCATGTCGCGCACACCGGGCAGCGACACAAGGCGTTTCAGCACCACGTTGCCGAGGCTGTCGAGGTCCTCGGCCAGCACCGTCAGCAGATAGTCGTAGTTGCCGCTGGTGACGTGGCAACTCACCACGTCGTCGATCGCCTCCACCGCCTGCTGGAAGCGGTTCATCACCTCGTCGACATGGCGCTCGAGTTTCACCTGCACGAACGCCGTCACGCGCAGGCCCACCCGCGCAGGGTCCAGGATCGCGGTGTAGCCGCGGATCACGCCACTGTCCTCAAGATGGCGGAGGCGGCGCAGGCACGGAGTGTGCGTCAGCCCCACCCGCTCGGCGATCTCGACCACCGACTGGCGCCCGTCACGTTGCAGCTCGGCGAGGATACGGACGTCGGTCTTGTCGAGACTCATGGCGATTTTCACTCCTTAATTGAACTTCAGTAGTGATTATTGCATCTAAATCCCGATTCCAAAGGTTATTTTTAGCGATCCCGGCTCAGGAGCGCCGCCTACCATCGTCGGGAAGGCCGGCATTCACTTCTGGGGGCGACGATGGCTGCGAACCTCATGGCACGTATCAACCATCGCGGGCGCGTCGGCGCGCCGGCGGCGGACGTCGACTGGCGGGCGGTGGTGCACAACGCGCTCGTCTCCCGCGCGCTGGACGATCTGGAGGAGCGCAGTCTCCTGCCGGCGCGGCAGGTGCTCTACCAGTTCTGCGCCCGCGGCCACGAGGTGACCCAGTCGATGCTCGGCACCTGCCTGACCGGCGCCCGCGACGGCATCGCCGCCTACTACCGCTCACGGCCACTCGTGCTCGCCTTAGGCCTGCCGCCCGAAACGGCACTCGCCGGCACGATGATGCGCACGGGCAGCGTCACCGGAGGACGCGACATCGGCGTGATGTTCAACCTGCCGCGCCATGACGGTCCTTGCGTGCTGCCGGCCGCCGGCGGCGTCGGCTCGCAGTACACCCCGGCCGTGGGCTGGGCGCAGAGCCTGCGCTATCGCGCCAAGGTACTGGGTGACATCTCGGTCGCAGGTTCGATCGCCGTGGCGACCGGCGGCGAGGCCTCCACGGCGGCGAGCGGGTTCTGGGCGGCGCTCAACGTCGCCACCACGCAGCAGTTGCCGATGCTCTTCTACATCGAGGACAACGGCTACGGCATCTCGGTGCCCTCGACGCTGCAGACGCCGGGTGGCGACATCGCCGCCAACCTGCGCAGCTTTACGGGACTCGGCCTGTACAGCGCGGACGGCCATCAGCCGGCCGACGCTTTCGAGGCGATCCGCGCCGCCGTCCTGCACGCCCGCAGCGGCGAAGGCCCGGCGCTGCTGCGCCTGCATGTCCCACGCCTCTCCGGCCATTCGGGCCAGGACACGCAGGGGTACAAGAGCGCCGCGGAGATCTCGGCCGATGAGGCGCGCGATCC
>CAXBRZ010000409.1:0-2149 GCA_963978075.1 uncultured bacterium
CGAAGGTCGGCGTGATGGACATGCTGCGCTTCGACCGCTTTGGTCAGGGGGCGGGCTGGACCGGAGATTTCGGCTCACCCGCCGAGGAATCCACGTTCCGGGCGCTCCTGCGCTACTCGCCGGTGCACAACGTCCGACCGGCGACCGACTATCCCGCCACCCTGATCGTGACGGGCGATCACGACACCCGCGTGTATCCGGCACACTCCTTCAAGTTCGCGGCGGCCCTGCAGGCAGCCCAGGCCGGGCCTGCGCCGGTGCTGTTGATGCTCGAGCATGCGAGCGGCCATGGTGGTGGCACCAACGTCTCACAGACGATCGAACAGAAGTCGCAGATCTACGCGTTCCTGCTGCAAGAACTCGAGCACGGCGCGGCGCGTCCAAGGCGCGGCAAACCCTGAACCCGGCCGTGACATCCCACGCGTAACTCATCCGATGCGCCGCTCCCCGGCCGCCGACTCGGATCCCCCGCGGGAGGTTGAGCTTGGCAACGCTCGACTGCGTCTGGCCTGTGTGCCGCAGGCCGGTGGCAAGGTGGTGTCGCTGCAGACCCCGGGCGGTGCCGAGTGGCTGTGGTCCAACCCCCGCCTTCCCTTGCGCCGGCCGGTGTACGGGAGCGATTACGGACGCGAACTCGACAGCGGCGGATGGGACGAGTTGCTGCCGTCCGTCGCGCCATCGCCCGCCGTGCCGGCGGACTGGCCGGGTGCCGTGCCGGACCATGGCGAGTTCGTCGGTCTGGCGTGGTCGATCGTGCCGGACGGTATCGGTCCGAGACACCTTTCGCTGGCGGCCCACGGCCGACAGTGGCCGCTGCGCCTCGGGCGGACCCTCATTGTTGACGAGGCGCAGCCCGCGGTGTGTGCGCGTTACACGCTCGAGAATGTCTCAAGCAAGCCCCTGCCATACCTTTACGCCGCCCATCTGCTGCTCGCCGCAGAGCAGGGAGCGGTCATCGAGTTGCCGGCCGGGCAGGAGTGGCGGATCTACTCCGGCAGCGCGGCGGCCGAAGGGCTCGCCGGCGCTTGCGGGCGCTGGCCGACGTGCGTGCTCGCCGACGGAACGGGCGTGGAGTTGGGGAGGCTGCTTGCCGATAGGCCGCACGCTTCCAACGTCCCCCTGGCCCTCAAGGTGTTTGTGCGCACGCCGGCAGACGGCCGGATGCGTGTCCGCCGAGGCGACGGATCGACGCTGACACTGCGCGTCGATCGCGACGAGTTGCCGTGGATCGGGCTGTGGATCAACCGCGGCGGCTGGGCGGGTACGCAGGGGCCGGGATACCTCAACCTTGGCCTCGAGCCGACCACGGCGCCGACGGACGACCTGCAGGCTGCGATACACGACGGCAGCGCACGCTGGATCGAGGCCGGCGCGACGGCCGCATGGAGCGTGCAGCTCGACTTTGCCTAGCCGCGGCTTGCCGTGGGTGACTGCACCGGCCGGTACGGGCGACGCGCACGATGCCGCTGCGCTTGAAGAGCCGCAGGGCACACGGCCACGGGGCATGGACAGGCACCCGGATGCCCGGTTCAGTGCGCCGTCTGCGCCCCGTCGACGACGAAGGTCTGCCCGGTGGTGAAACTGGCGAGGTCCGAGCACAGGTACAGGACCATGCCGACGATTTCCTCGGGTTGCGCGGCCCGTCCCACCGGACTGTGCGCGATCAGCATCCGCATGAAGGCCGGGTCGTCGATCCAGCGCTGCGTCATGGGGGTCTGCACGAATCCGGGGGCCAGCGCGTTCACACGGATGTTCTGCCGGGCGTAGTCCATGGCGCCGGCCTTGGTCAGACCGATCACGCCGTGTTTGGCGGCGACGTACGGGGCCATGCCGGGATCTGCGACGAGTCCTGCGATCGACGCGGTGTTGACGATGGCGCCACCGCCCTGCTTCAGCATCTGGCGTATCTGGTACTTCATGCAGAGGAAGACACCGAGCAGGTCGACTGCGAGGATTTCGTCGAAGGTGTCGTCCTCCATGTCGGCCAGCGGCAGCGTGGGCGGGAGGATGCCGGCGTTGTTGAACGCGGCATGCAGGCCGCCGAAGCGCTCCACGGTGAGATCCACGAGCCGCGAGACTTCGGCGGCCCGGCGTACGTCCGTCGGTTCGAAGAAGGCGTCGCCGCCCAACGCGTGAATCTGCGCGACGG
>CAXBRZ010000410.1:0-2139 GCA_963978075.1 uncultured bacterium
GCGGTGCTGGCGACGGAGCCTGTCGTGCGTGGCAAGGCCGAGCAGGTCAGCGTTGCCGTCGCAGGCGTCGTGATCTTCGGCACGATTGCCATGTTCCTGTATCCGGCGATGTACGAACTGTCGTGGTTGCAGGCCTACATATCGGCGGGTCCGGAAGGCTTCGGGGTATACATCGGCTCCACCGTGCATGAGGTGGCACAGGTGGTGGCTGCCGGACGTCAGGTCGGCGCGGAGGCAGCGGCGCCGGCACTCATTGCGAAGATGACGCGTGTGTTCATGATGGCGCCGTTTCTGGTGGGACTTGCCGTCTGGATGCGAGGCTCGGGAGCGGGCGAGGGCGAGGCGATGTCTGCGCGCCGGGCGCTCGCGTCGGTGCCGGTCTTTGCGTTCTATTTCGTCGGCACCGTCTGTCTCAATTCGCTGATCGCCCACATGGGCTGGCTGTCCCCGTCAACCGTCAACAGCCTGTTCAACGTAGCCGTCTTCCTGCTGTCGATGGCGATGGGAGCGCTAGGGTTGTCCACGCATTTTGGAACCTTGCGCAAGGCAGGCGGCAAGGCGCTCGTGCTGACGGCACTTCTCTTCGTCTGGCTGGTGGCCGGGGGAGCTGTCCTCAACCACTATGCTCACCAATTGTTTGGCTGACATTGCCCGCGGCTTAGGGCTGCGGCTCGCGCGCCAGGGCCGCGATCTCAGACTCGGTCAATCCGTCCTCGGCGAGCCCACGACGCAGTCCTTCGCGGTCGGTCGCGACCCGGTTCTGGCTGGCCTTGAACTTGCCGACCATCGACGTGATGTCGATCGAGAAGGCCACGATGGCCTTCAGCATCGTCTCGAGGTAGTCCACCGGCGCGTCCGAGACCGCCCAGGGGTGGGCGCGTCCCGCCTCATGCTCCTGCGTGAGGGTCGTGACGATCGCGCGCGCGGCATCTGCGTCCGTATGCCAGGTCAGCCGCCCGCGCACATGCACGACCTGATAGTTCCAGGTGGGCACCGCCTTGCCGTGCTCCTTCTTCGACGGGTAATGGTTGGGCGTGACGTAACTGTCGGCGCTCCTGAAGACGGCGAGGACCTCGGTTCCGTTGGCGACATGTCGATGCATGGGATTGGCGCGGGCGATGTGTCCCTGCAATTGCCAGCCTGTCGACGCCGGCGTCAGGGTCAGGGGAAGATGGTCCGCCGTCGGTACGCCGTCGGCGAGCGTGACCAGCATCGCAAGCGGAGCCGCTTGCATCACCTCGGCAAGCAGCGTCGGATCGTCGACCTTGAAATGCGCGGGCAGGTACATGGGGCACCGGAGTTTTTGCGCCTTGCCGCAGGCGATGAGGACAAGCCTACTCCGGCGCGACTCGGCTTGTCTTTACTAAGGCGTGCGCAAGCCTGATGCTTCGACCTAGTGACAGGGGGATTCCATGAGCCAGAACACATTGCCGGGCCTTGATACGACCGAGACGGGGCTGCAGCGGTCTCTGAAGGAGCGCCACATGCGCATGATTGCCCTCGGCGGGGTGATCGGCGCCGGACTCTTTGTCGGCAGTGGCGTCGTCGTGCAGGCGACCGGACCTGCGGCCGTGTTTTCCTTTGCCCTGACGGGCCTCCTGGTCGTGCTGGTCATGCGCATGCTCGGCGAGATGGCGGCTGCCTTCCCGGCGGTGGGCGGTTTCTACGAGTACAACCGGCTGGCACTCGGCGAGTTCGCGGGCTTCATGACCGGATGGATGTACTGGTACTTCTGGATCATCGTGGTGGCCTTCGAGGCGGTGGCCGGCACAAAGTTGCTGGTCGGCTGGTTCGGCGCGACATTGCCGTCAGTGCAGCCATGGCACTACACGCTCGGTCTGACGAGCCTGTTCACGGTGGTGAACCTTCTGTCCGTGCGCTCCTGGGGCGAGGCGGAATACTGGTTTGCGTCCATCAAGGTGGCGGCGATCGCGATTTTCCTGCTGATCGGCCTCGCGGTGGTTTTCGGACTCTGGCACGGCGTGCCGGGCGGTTTTTCGCTGCTTACCGCGAACGGTGGCTTCATGCCCAAGGGCATCGGCCCGGTGCTCACGGGCGCCGTTGCGGCGACGGGGTTTTACTTCGGTTCGGAAATCGTCACGGTCGCAGCCGCTGAGTCGGCGGAACCCGAGCGCGCCA
>CAXBRZ010000411.1:0-2128 GCA_963978075.1 uncultured bacterium
GGTCGGGTTCCAGGACGCCTTTGACGATGCGCTGGCGGAGTTCATGCTCGTGGAGCTGCTGCAGGGCCTGTTTGCCAACGGTTTCGACCTGCCGCAGGCCTTCGAGCGGGCTTGGCTCATCGTGCGGGAACTGCCCGGCGCGATGCGTTCGAGACCGTCGGCGTTGACGTCGTGACTGCCGTGAAAATGCAGGTTGTGCGGCCGTGAGGTGTGGTTGTCGACCGTCACTTCCACCCGGTCGCCTGCATTGGCGCGCAGGACCGGTCCTGGCACCGTGCCGTCGTAGGCCCAGCTGTTCAGGCGCTGGCCGCGCGCGACCTCAAGCGAGGTCTCGATGACAGGCCAGTGCACGCGCAGCACGTCATGGCCTGTGCGTCGCGCAGGCGGAAGATGTCTTGCGTCGAGATGCCCGGCGCGGATCTCGTCGGGCGGCATGTAGCGCTCGCCGTAGGCGCCGCCCTTCCCTTCCTCGAGGCAGTCTGCGAGAGGTGCCGGCGCAGTGGGCGCGGCATCACGTCGCGTCTGCCACCAGCGGGTGGCAGCGCCGACGCCGGCGGCGACTCCGAGGCCGCTGCCGAAGCCGAAGAGATCCCGCCGGCGCATGCTCAGGACAGACCGCCCACCGTCCGTCCGACCAGCAGGACCAGCAGGTAGGCGGCGAGTCCGCCACCCAGCACGGTGCGCACCTGGCTGCGCGGCGTTAGCGGCGCGGCGTACAACAGGTAGCCCGCCGCACCGAGGTAGGGGATGAAGAACACCGCTGCTGACCACAGGATCCGCCGCAGCGCCGGGCGGTCGCTCTGGCGACTCAGGTCCGTGAGCGCAAGCGTGCTCCACAGGACGTAGAGGAGCACGGGCAGCAGGTAGGCGTACAGGCCAAGCAGCTGCACGAGGAAACCCGGCGCGGTCGGGATGGCGGGATTGTTCATGGGTCGATCTCCTGGAGGTCCGGGTCAGCCGAGCGCTTTGGGGCCAAGGGGGCCGCCTGCCAGCCACAGGCCGACGGCGAGCGGCAGCAGGAAGGCCAAGAGCCCGACGATGACGACGAGGCCGTAGCGACGACGGGTCTCTGCGCTGCCCAAAAGGACGATGACTGCGCCTACGAGCGGCAGCAGGATGGCGAGCAGCGTGTGCCAGACCCGCGGTGCCGCTCCGCTGCGCAGGCGCTCGGCGTCGTGCTCGAGCACGCATAACGCGAACGCCGCCCACAAAAGCAGGGGCAGGCCGTACAGATACAGCATGTAGGCAAACTGAAAGGCGGTTGCCGGTTGGCCCAGGGAAAGTACGGTGGGCATCACTTCACTCCTGGCGTGGCGGCACGCGCGGCATCGGCGGCCGAAGGTACGGTGATCGCATCGAGGTTGAGCGGGTGCTCGTCGAAGGCATGCAGTGCCGGGCGGACCGGTGCGTCTGCGCCGCCCGGCATGTTCGGCTGCGGCGGGGGCGCCGGACGGGTCTTGTAGTCGTTCAGAACGTACTGGCCCGCGCGCACCTGGCCGATGGCACCGAAGAACACCATGTAGGTGGACAGATCCGAGGCGATCGGCAGGCGCGCACTGCGGCAGCCGTTCAGCAATTCAAGACCCCACGGCAGCGAACTGCGGTAACGGTTGCCCTCGAAGCAGTTGCCGCGCGTGCCAAGTCCGCCCGCGGCGAGGTCGGCGCGAGCGGAGGCGACGATCGTGTTGTCCTTGACGACATGACCGCTCGCGGTCCAGTAGTGGCGGTCGAGGATCGGCAGGATCACGATGCCGTGATTGCGGCTGCGGCCGATGTAGTTGTGCTCGACGCGGTTGGTGTGTGTGCCGACGAGGGCAATGCCATTGCCCGCGAGCGTCTCGGTGGCATAGAACCCGGCCGCCTCGTTGTCCATGCCGTTGTCGGTGACGACATTGCCCATGATCACCGTCTCGCGTCCGGGAGGATGCAACTCGATGTCAAAGGTCGTCGTGCTGATGCCGGTGCGGTTGTGCTCGAAGCGTGAGCGCAGCACGTACATCTCGCCACTGGAGTTCGTGCCGGAGTAGCCAAGGCCGCTGTACGCGCCGATGTCATCATCGAGTACCACTCGGCACGGCGCGCACTGGCCGACATAGAACGAGGAGTCGGGCGAGCCGCTGCCATAGGA
>CAXBRZ010000412.1:0-2073 GCA_963978075.1 uncultured bacterium
AGCAGGGAGTAGAGCAGCATCGAGCCATGACCGTTCGACAGGACGAAGCGATCGCGGTCAAACCAGGCCGGGTTGGCCGGGTTGTGCTTGAGGTGGTCGCGCCAGAGCACCTCTGCGATGTCCGCCATCCCCATGGGCGCCCCGGGGTGCCCTGAATTTGCCTGCTGAACCGCGTCCATGCTGAGGGCGCGAATGGCGTTGGCGAGATGGCGGCGGTTTGGCATGTCCGGATTCCAGGGTGATGAGGTCAATCCCGCATTGTCCCGTAAGGGAGATGCAGGGGCAACGTCCGACCGAGACCTGTATACTCCCGCGCCGGAACGCCACGGAGACGCTTCGGCGCATAGGGATCCCATGTCCTCGAACAGTTACCTTTTCACGTCGGAATCGGTGTCCGAGGGACACCCGGACAAGGTCGCCGACCAGGTGTCGGACGCGGTACTGGACGCAATCCTTGCCGAGGACAAGAAGGCACGGGTCGCCTGCGAAACGCTGGTGAAGACCGGCTGCGCCATCCTGGCAGGCGAGATCACGACCACGGCATCGGTGGATTTCGAGGCGATCGTCCGCAGAACCCTGCTCAAAATCGGCTACAACAGCAGCGAGATGGGCTTCGATGGCGCCAGTTGCGCCGTGATTAACATCCTCGGCAAGCAATCCCCGGACATCGCGCAGGGCGTCGATCGCAAGGATCCGCGCAAACAGGGCGCCGGCGACCAAGGCCTGATGTTCGGCTACGCCACCAACGAAACCGACGTGCTGATGCCGGCGCCGATCACCTACTCCCACCGTCTGGTCCAGCGTCAGGCGCAGGTTCGCAAGTCGCGAAAGCTGCCCTGGCTGCGCCCCGATGCCAAGAGCCAGGTCACCTTCCGCTACGAGCACGACCGGCCGGTCGGCATCGAAGCCGTCGTGCTCTCGACCCAGCACGCGGAAGAGATCAGCCAGCGAAAGCTGCGCGAGGCCGTCATGGAGGAAATCATCCTTCCGGTACTGCCGCGCCGATGGATCGACAAGCGCACGAAGTTTCATATCAATCCGACCGGCAAGTTCGTCGTCGGCGGTCCCGTCGGTGACTGCGGCCTGACCGGACGCAAGATCATCGTCGACACCTACGGCGGCTACGCACGCCATGGGGGCGGCGCGTTCTCGGGCAAGGATCCTTCAAAAGTGGACCGTTCGGCGGCCTATGCCGCCCGCTACGTTGCCAAGAACATCGTCGCGGCGGGGCTCGCTGAGCGCTGCGAGGTACAGGTGTCCTATGCCATCGGCGTGGCGGAGCCCACGTCGGTGATGGTCGAGACGTTTGGTACGGGCAAGGTCTCACGCGAAGTACTGACCAAACTGGTGCGCAAGCATTTCGACCTGACACCCTATGGGCTGCGCCAGATGCTCGATCTGGCCCGGCCGATCTACGAAGCCACGGCGTCGTATGGCCACTTCGGGCGCACCGAAGCGGCATTCACCTGGGAACGAACCGACAAGGCGCGCGCCCTGAAGGCAGAGGCCAAGATCAAGTAATTTTCAAACACCTTCCTGCCGAGGGGCGCTGCAGCGGGTCCGAAAGAGTGGACCAGCCAGGCTCGGCGGGAGGGTCGACCGGACAACGGCGCCCATTCACTCTGGAGAGAGAGAATGAGCGCTGTCACCCCTCTGAAGAACGACTATCACGTTGCCGACCTCGGGCTTGCCGCCTGGGGACGCAAGGAAATCACCATCGCCGAGACGGAAATGCCCGGACTCATGGCGGTGCGTGAGGAATACGCGGCTGCCCAACCCCTGAAGGGCGCGCGGATTGCCGGTTCGCTGCACATGACGATCCAGACGGCCGTCCTCATCGAGACGCTCACGGCACTCGGTGCCGACGTCCGCTGGGCGTCCTGCAACATCTACTCGACGCAGGATCACGCCGCGGCCGGAATCGTCGCGGCCGGCACCCCTGTATTCGCCTACAAAGGCGAGTCGCTGGAGGAATACTGGGAATTCACGCACCGGATCTTCGAATGGGCCGACGGCGGCACACCGAACATGATTCTGGACGACGGCGGTGATGCAACCCTGCTCGTCCACCTC
>CAXBRZ010000413.1:0-2071 GCA_963978075.1 uncultured bacterium
CGCCGGATGCCGGCGTCGGCGAGACGGGATAGCGAGTAATCAAGGAACGGGCGCGCGAACGGCATCATGGCTTTGGAGCCCTGTGCCGCCGCTTCGCGCTGCGCAGCGTCCAACCCCGATCCTGTGGACTGGCGCATCCGTGAGCCGAGGCCACGGGCCAGAATGACTGCGGTTGTGGTGGTCATGCGCGATGCCTTTGCAGGCTGCGCCATGTGGCAACGCCGCTCAGGAGGCTCAAGGCCAGGCATAGCCAGAACTGGGGCATGCGCCCGTACAGCCAACTGCCCGTGCCGAAGAGCGCGGAATAGACAAACGTGCAGGCAAAAACCCATGCCAGCAGGCCCTGTGCGAGGGAGTCGCCTGAGCCGGTCGCCGGCGTACGGGCCCGTATCACCGCCCAGCCGGGACCGGCAGGCCGCGTCAATTGGTAAAACCGCTCGAGGGTGCCCGGATCTGTCGTGGGCCCGCACACTGTGACGGTCACCCAGACTGCGGTGGTGACGGCAACGGAGGTCAGCAGGGAGAGGGTCTCCGGAATTTCATACCCCATCTTGCGGGCGATGAAAAACCCCACGGCGACGAGAAACGAGCTCAGCATGGCGGAAATCTCGCTCCAGGCGGTGATGCGCCACCAGTACCAGCGCATCAGGTAAAGCAGACCCGTCCCAGCTCCGATCGACAGGATCAGACTGAAGGCTTCGCGCGCTGTGCCGAGGAGGTACGTCGTCAGTGCAGCCACCAGCATCAGCCCCGCAGTCACCAGTCGTCCGACCAGGACGTAGTGCCGTTCGGACTGGTCCGGCCGCAGGAAGCGGCGGTAGAAGTCATGGACGAGGTAAGACGTCCCCCAGTTGAGGTGTGTCTCGACCGTCGAGCGGTACGCCGCCAGGGTTCCCGCGACGACGAAGCCGAGGAACCCTGCCGGCAGGAAACGCATCATTGCCGGATACGCGATGTCATCACCGATGAGGTGCCGGTCAACATAGGGGTAGGCGGCGGCGATGTCGGACAGGTTGGGGTAGATCAGCATGGAAGCCAAGGCCACCAGGATCCACGGCCACGGACGCAGCGCGTAATGCAGCATCTGAAACAGCAGCGTGCCGGTCATGGAATCCCGCTCGCTCCGGGCGGCAAGCATGCGCTGCGCAATGTAGGACCCGCCGCCAGGCTCCGATCCGGGATACCACACGCTCCACCACATGACCGTCATGGGCAGCACGAGGACCGCGAGTGTCGTGGGCCAGTCCCCGAAGTCCGGCAGCAGCGCCAGTTTTTGTGCGGGAACATGGCTCAGCAGTCCGCTCAGGCCACCCACTTCGGGTTGTTGCAAGGCGAAGTATGCCATGGCGAAGGTGCCGCTCATCGTGATGCCGAACTGGAGGCTGTCGGTCACGAGGACACCCCACAGGCCTGATACGGAGGCAAAGAAAATCGTCATGACCGCACAGACGAGGAGTGTCTGCGACATCGGCCATCCGAGAAGGACGTTGCCGATCTTCGCGGCGGACAGGTTGACGGCCGCGATGATCATGCAATTGAAGAACAGTCCGAGGAACACGGCACGAAATGCGCGCAGGCCACGCGCTGCAGGGCCGGAATAGCGGATTTCGTAGAATTCAAGGTCGGTCAGCACGCCTGAACGTCGCCAAAGGCTTGCATACAGAAAGACGGTGAGCATCCCGGTGAGCAGAAAGCTCCACCACAGCCAGTTGGCGGCGACACCGCCCTGCCTGACGAGGTTGGTGACCAGATTCGGTGTATCGGTGCTGAAGGTGGTGGCGACCATGGAGATGCCCACCAGCCACCAGGGGGCTGCCCGGCCGGAGGTGAAGAACTCGCTCGTATCACGTCCGGCACGTTTAAAGAAAAAGAGGGCAGGCAGGAAACTCACCACGATCGACAGGGCGATGATGACCCAGTCGATGCGGGCGAAATGAATGACGGGGATCGTGTTGGTCATGCGGGAATCTTAACTGCGTCAGCGCCGGTCGGACAGGCGTGCGTCGCGTCAGCGGAGTCGTAGGGTCAGGAAGGCGGCAAGGAACAGTGAACAGGACAGCCAACCCATTGC
>CAXBRZ010000414.1:0-2056 GCA_963978075.1 uncultured bacterium
GGCGGGATGCAGTTACACTCCGCGCATCCCAGGGAGTCCCTTGTGCCGAACCGAACCGTATTTTTCGTGTCCGACCAGACCGGCGTCACGGCCGAGACGATGGGGCACAGTCTCCTGACCCAGTTTGAGGGGCTGGCCCTCAGAACCGTCACGCTGCCCTTTATCGACACGCCCGCGAAGGCGATCGAGGCACGCGAGCGGATCAATGCCACCAGTGCCAGCGACGGTGTCCCGGCGATCGTGTTCAGCACGCTTATCCAGGATCCGCTCAGGGTGGAGGTCCAGCAGGCCAACGCGGTGTTCCTCGACTTCTTCGACGCCTTCATCGGCCAGCTCGAGGCCACGTTCGGAGTGAAGAGCTCGCATGCCGCAGGACGCGCGCATGGCATGAGCAACTCCGAGGGGTATGCGGCGCGCATCAACGCCACGAATTTTGCGCTCGCGAACGACGACGGGGCCCAGACGCGCGATTACGGCCATGCAGACGTCATCCTCGTCGGGGTCTCGCGTTCCGGCAAGACGCCCACGTGTCTGTATTTGGCCCTGCATTACGGCATCAATGCGGCCAACTACCCGCTGACCGACGAGGATCTCGAGTCGGGACGCTTGCCGTCGGTGCTCGCGCCGCTGCGCCACAAACTCTACGGCCTCACCATCGAACCGGGGCGTCTGCAGCAGATCCGCCACGAGCGACGGCCGAACAGCCGCTACGCCTCGGCCGCCCAGGTCGCGTTTGAGGTGCGTGCCGCCTGTGCCATGTTCGAGCGCATGGGGATTCCGTACATCGATACGACGCACTGCTCCGTCGAGGAGATTGGGGCACGCGTTGTGCACGAAGCCGGCATCGGCCGGCGTGCGGGGTCCTGATTTGAAGCCGTCCGACTTCACGGCGCAGCCGGCGCGCATGACGCCCGATCAGTGGTGTGAGACGTCCTGGCGGGCAAGTCCCGGCAGTTTCACGGCCCTCATGACACTCTATGAAAGCAACTACATCCGCCTTGGCTGGCTCTGCGGGGATCTGTCGCACCTGCCGCAGGCAGGCACTGCGCGGCTAGAGCCGGCATTGCATCTGCGCTATGAGGTGGAAGAGCGCGGGCCGTATACGACGCTTCTGTGTATGACACTGACGGCACCGACGCCCGCCCCGCTACCGGTCCTTTATGTGCGGATCTACCACGACGCGCGGGTAGCGGAGGCCTCGGACGTCCGCACGAATGCACCAGGCCCGCTGCCCCGGCTGCCGGTGCAGGGCGAAACGCTGGCGCCGCGCTGGGCACGCAATGTCATGCTGAACAAATGGCTGGAGTACTGCGCGGACCAGGGCTGCCGGTTCGCGCCGGCAGCCTCCTGAGGCGGATCAGCGCTTTTGCAGGCGACGTAGGGGTTTCGTTGTGCCATGCGCGGACGGCGCGGCCGCAGCGGCGGATGCCCCCGAAGCTGTCGCACGTGACTCGCCGAGTTCGACCGCCATGCGCGCAGCCTCGCTCAAGTTCGGGTCGGGCTGTTCGTCCGGTTTGACGTCTTCCAGAGACTTGTACGGCTCCTGGCCATGAGCGGCACGGCGCGTGTTGATCAGGCCGAGTCGCTCCGCATCAAGGCTGTCCCGCTCGGCACGTCGGGCGGCCAGATTGAGTGACTGGGACTTGTTCTTGCGCAGTTGTTCAACCTTCGCAGCGTCCGCCACCAGTTCCTTCAGGTCCGGGTCGCTGGCAAGGCGGGCGGCATGCCGCTCGGCAAGTCCAGGGACCAGCTTGCCAAGATCGTGCGCCGCGTCGAATTCCACGGGCCGGATGCGATCCCAGGGAAGGGCGCTGTCGCGGGTGGATTCTCCCATGTCTTCCAGCGAGAGCATGGAGGGGAACGCAATTTCCGGGATCACGCCACGGTTCTGCACGCTGTCGCCGGTGACACGGTAGTACTTGCCCATGGTGACCGTCAGTTCGCCGTAACCGGCATTGGCGCCGAGTGCCCAACGGTCCAGGGGATAGAGGTTCTGCACCGTGCCCTTCCCGAAGGTCTGCTGGCCGACAGATCGGAAGAGCGTCGTGTAGGGAAA
>CAXBRZ010000415.1:0-2041 GCA_963978075.1 uncultured bacterium
CAGGAGCACTTCCACCAGTTCGGCCTCATCGTGCCGGGAACGCCGTTTCTGCCGCATCACGCGCACGGTCTCGCCGGGCAGCGCACCGGCCACGAAAATCGCCTTGCCCTGGTGGCGCGCGACGCCGCGACCGTCATGTGAAAGGTCGACGACCTCCACCTCGAAAGCGCCTTTCATGATGCGGAGTCCTGTGCCTTCTCCAGCACAGCCACGGCCACGACCAGTCCCTGCTCGTCCGTCAGCGTCACATGGCCCGCTCCGGCCCCCAGTTCAGCGGCACGCTTCGCTCCGCGCGCGCTCCAGGCCACTTCAGGCCGCCCCCAGGCGTTGGCGAGCACACCGCAGTCGCGCACCCACATGCCGTGGGCAAATCCGGTGCCGAGCGCCTTCACGATCGCTTCCTTGGCCGCGAAACGCTGCGCTAGAAAACGGATGCGGCGTGACTGGCGATCCGGCAGGCGGTCGAATGCCGCCAACTCCGCGGGCATGAGGATCCGCTCGACGAAGTGCCGCCCGAACCGACGGTAGCTGTCCTCGATGCGCGCCAGCGACACAAGATCGGTGCCGATTCCGAAGATCAACGCCGGGCCTCCGTCATCAGCCGCTTCATTTCACGCACCGCCGGATCGAGTCCGCAGAAAATGGCACGCGCAATGATCGCGAAGCCGATGTTCAGTTCCGAAATTTCAGGAATTGCCGCCACCGGCTGGACATTGTGGTAATCGAGGCCATGACCGGCATTCACAACGAGACCCAACTCGACACCGGCGCGGGCAGCCGCCTTGATCCGGCGCAATTCTCCGCTGCGGGCTTTGGCATCCGCCTCCGCGTAGGCTCCGGTATGCAATTCGATGACCGGTGCACCGACAGCGGCTGCCTGCTCGATCTGCTTGAGGTCCGGATCGACAAACAGCGATACCCGTATTCCCGCCGCGGTCAATGCGGCAATACTCGAGCGCAGAGCGGCGCCTCCGCCAATCACGTCCAAGCCACCTTCGGTGGTCACCTCGGCACGCTTTTCCGGCACCAGGCAGACATCCGAGGGTCGGATGCGGGATGCGATGGCAATCATTTCCTCGGTCGCCGCCATTTCGAGGTTCATGTGCGTTGTGAGGCTCATTGCAAACCGTTCAACGTCACGGTCGACGATATGCCTGCGGTCCTCACGCAGGTGCAGGGTGATACTGTCGGCACCCGCCTGCTCGGCCACCAGCGCTGCCAACAACGGGTCAGGAAAGCGGGCCCGTCGCGCCTGGCGCACGGTGGCCACATGGTCGATGTTCACGCCCAGAGCGATGCTGCCTACGCTGCTTTTACCTGCCATTTCTCAACCCTCCATCTTCGCCGGCCGGGATTTCACCGCCCGCGCGACGCGCCTACTGTGCAATTCGCGGCCATCCAGCACCGCCTCAAGCGTCGATCCGAGCAGTCGACGCGCCATCACCAGTTGGGACTCGCTGCCAAGCGACTCACCGGCCAATGCCAGAAGGTCCGTACCTGCCACGGCCGCCGGGTGGGCAGACGAGGTTTCACCAACGACGCCCTGTTGCGGGTCCACCAGATAGTACCGTTCCGCCCGGACCCCGTCGCCCGTGCCCAGGCAGTGTGCATAGTCAATCCCGAATCCCAATGCGTCAAGAAAGCGCTTTTCGAAGATCCGCAGGACGCGCCGTTCGTCTGCAGGGCTTTGAAGTTGCCGCAGCGAGGTGCCATAGAATTCGAACACATCGGGATGGGGATCCTCGCGGCCGAGGAGTTTCAGGAGCAACTCGTTCATGTAAAAACCGCTCATGAGGCAGGCCGGGGCCACCAGCGAGGTGACCTCGGGCGCCTCGGCCGCAACAAGCGTTCCGCCATCACCCGATCCTTGCCAGGTCAGCAGCATCGGCACGAAAGGACGCAGGACGGCGCCCAACCCGCTGCCGGGACGGCGAACGCCTTTGGCAAACAGCGCAATGCGCCCGTGGTCGCGGGCATAAAACTCGATGATCCGGCTCGAATCGCGCCAGTCACGCTGGTGGAGCAGATAGGCCGGCTCAAG
>CAXBRZ010000416.1:0-2037 GCA_963978075.1 uncultured bacterium
CCGCATAGAGCGTTGTTCCAAACTTGCTCTTCAACGGAACGGGGACTTGCTTCACTCCGCTCTTGTGAATGTGGTCCAGTAAGCGATGCAGGCCGAGCAGACGTTCCCGCTGCAAACTGTCGGGCGGCCATCCACGCAAACAGAACTCGAGTTCCGGCGCATGCAGATTCTCTTGCAATGAGACTCGCAGCACGACCGCGCCGCTGAACCCTTCGCTGTCGGATGGCCGGCGTTCCCGGCGCCTCGAGACGGCAGCCCGATTCAGGCCTTCGCAACCAAACGCTCGACGCCGCCCATGTACGGCCGCAGGACCTCGGGCACCACGACACTTCCATCCGCCTGCTGGTAGTTCTCCAGCACCGCCACAAGCGCCCGGCCGACCGCCACGCCCGATCCGTTCAGGGTGTGCAGAAGCTCGGGCTTGCCTGCCGCATTGCGATACCGCGCCTGCATGCGCCGGGCCTGGAAAGACTCGCAGTTGGAGCACGACGAGATCTCGCGATACTTGCCCTGCCCCGGCAGCCAGACTTCAAAGTCATAGGTCTTGGCCGACCCAAAGCCGATGTCGCCGCTACATAGCGCCACGACGCGGTACGGCAAGCCGAGTTTCTCAAGCACGGCGCCTGCATGCGAGACCATGGCCTCGAGGGCGGCATAGGACTCCTCGGGCCGCGCCAGATGAACGAGTTCCACCTTGTCGAACTGGTGCTGGCGGATGAGGCCGCGCGTATCCTTGCCGGCCGCGCCGGCTTCCGAGCGGAAGCACGGCGTATGGGCGACAAACCGGCGCGGCAAGGAGTCCGCGTCGAGAATGGCGTCCCGGGCAAAATTGGTGACCGGCACTTCGGCGGTCGGAATCAGGAACAGTTCGCGCTCGCCGGAGAGCTTGAACAGGTCCTGCTCGAACTTGGGCAGTTGGCCGGTGCCGGTGAGGGTCTCGCGGCTGACGAGATACGGCACGTACGCCTCGGTGTAACCGTGCTCCTCGGTGTGCAGGTTCAGCATGAACTGCGCGAGCGCACGGTGCAGGCGCGCCAGCGGGCCTTTCAGGACTGCGAAGCGGCTGCCTGAAAGGTGTCCTGCCGTCTCGAAATCGAGCCCACAGAGGGCTTCGCCCAGGGCGACATGGTCCTTGGGCTCAAAATCGAAAGCCCGTGGCTCGCCGACACGCCGGACCTCGACATTCGCCGATTCGTCCGCACCGTCCGGCACTGACTCATGCAATAGGTTCGGCAACTGCAGCGCGAAGGCATCGACCTGCGCCTGGATGGGACCGAACTCCGCCTCGGCCGCCGCAAGGTCGCGACCCAACTGGTCGACCTGCGCGAGCAGCGGCGTCACATCCTCCCCCTTGCCCTTGGCCATGCCGATGGCCTTGGAGCGGGAGTTCCGCTCGCTGCGCAGTGCATCGACGCGGACCTGCACCGCCTTGCGGCGCGCCTCGAGGTCAGCGAGCGCCGTCAGGTCCAGCGTAAAGCCGCGTCGGGCCAGATTGGCCGCCACACGGTCAGGTTCGGTTCGCAGCAACTTCGGATCCAGCACGGTCAACCTCGGCTATTGAAGACTCAGCTCCCGCCTCGGCGGCGGAGCACGGCCTCGCGGATCTTGATCTCAAGCCCGCGGGGTACCGGATTGTAATAGGTTCTGGGCGCCATCTCGTCCGGGAAATATCGTTGTCCTGCGGCGTGGCCGCCCTCCTCGTCGTGGTCATACCGGTACCCGGCACCGTGCCCGAGATCCTTCATGAGCGCCGTCGGCGCATTGCGGATGGCCATGGGGACGGGCAAGGACCCCAAGGATTCGGCATCCGCGCGCGCCGCTTTATAGGCGACGTAGACGGCGTTGCTCTTCGGGGCGACGGCGAGGTACACCACCGCCTGCGCAAGCGCGAGTTCGCCCTCGGGACTGCCGAGACGTTCGAACGCCGCGAGCGCATCGGTCGCGAGTGCCAGCGCCCGGGGATCGGCGTTGCCGATGTCCTCGCTTGCCATGCGCAGCACCCGTCGCCCGAGGTAAAGCGGATCGCAACCGCCATCC
>CAXBRZ010000417.1:0-2028 GCA_963978075.1 uncultured bacterium
CGAGCCCGCCCACGGCATGCTGGAAGCCGTGCCCGGGCTCACCGCCGATCAGGCGATCGGCATCGACGAGGTGATCTTCGAAAACCAGTTCGGCGCTGTCGATCGACTTGTAGCCCAATTTCTTCAACTTCTTGCCATGCTGGAATCCATCCCCTTTCTCGCAGACAAAGAGGCTCATTCCCTTATGTTTTGGAGTCGCATCGGGATTGGTTTTCGCCAGTATGGCAAAACAGGATCCGTGGATCCCGTTCGTAATCCAGGTCTTCGATCCATTGAGGCGGTATCCGCCTTGTACGGATTTGGCGACCAGCCGGATCGATTGCAGGTCCGTCCCTGCAGAGGGTTCCGTCAAGCCTAATCCGCCACGCAACTCACCGGTAGCAAATCGCGGCAAGTATTTTTCTTTTTGAGCGTCTGTCCCGTGTCGCTCGACACAAGCCGCCATGATCAGGTGGGAGTTGAAAATCCCAACAGGCGCCATCCATGCACGCGCAACCGTGGTGACGATGCGTGCATAGGCCGTTGCCGACAAGCCCATCCCGCCGTACTGTGTCCCGATGGTCAGCCCGAACAACCCCAAGTCCTTCATCTGATCGACGAGGTCGAACGGATATTCGTCTGCGTGGTCGAACCGCTTCGCGATGGGTTTGACTTCGCGCGAAACCCAACGCTCAACGGCGTCCAGTAGTTCGGGTGAGTCCCCGGCACCGCCTATCGGAGATCCTTCAGATGTCATTTATCCGCCCTCCGCCGGTGTCCGACATGGGACCAATGCGGATCGCTCAAAGGTGCACACGATCTTTCCGTGCTGGTTTCGGCCCGTCGTCTTGACCGTCACAATGCCCGCATCAGGCCGAGACGTGCTGCGGCGCTTTTCTAAAACCTCGGTTTCGGCGTAGAGGGTATCACCCGCAAAGACGGGCGCCGTCATGCGTATTTCGCGCCAACCCAGATTCGCGATCGCGCGGTAGCTCACATCTCGGACACTCAAACCGACCAAGACAGAAACAGTCAACGGGCTGCAGACGATACAGCGGCCGAATTCGGTCGTGCGACCATACTCTTCGTCGCAATGCACGGGGTGCTGGTTCATGGTGAGAAGCGAGAACCAGATGTTGTCGTGTTGCGTAATCGTACGACCGGGACTGTGCTCGTAAACATCACCGACAACAAAGTCCTCAAAGTCTCGGCCCGGTGCATCGCGCATTCGTCGAGACCCTTTGGGTACGTCGTCATTGCTGGGTGTCATATCCGCGTTCCAACCCGTTCGGTGCTCGTGGTATTGTACGGACAAATGCTATGGGGCAGACTGCACCCTGTCAATCGCAGGAGCAGCCCTTTCCAGATGACGACGCCACGTGGATCCCGCCAAGGCTCGACTGCCCTCTACCAGCAGGTGGTGGATCACATCCTGGCCGGCATTGAATCCGGGGACCTCGCCGTGGGCACGGCGCTGCCACCGGAGCCCACCCTCGCGATTCAGTATTCGGTCAGTCGTCATACGGTACGCGAGGCACTTCGCATCCTTGGCGATCTTGGCGTCGTGCAGCGCAGACCCAAACTGGGCACGACAATCTGCTCCGCACGGCCAAGTCCGGCATACCTCCAGGTCATCCGATCTCCGGACGAACTGCTGCAATACCCTCCAAGCCGTCTCACCGTTCTTGGTTCCCGCAGCGTCATAGCGGACGCCAGCCTCGCCGCTACACTGCTGTGTCGGCGAGGAGCGTCGTGGATCCACGTCACGGCCGTTCGGCACCTCAAAGAACAGCGCACTCCGATCGGGTGGCTGGATCTCTTCCTCCTGCCGGAATTCGAGAAGTCAGTGCCGAAAATCGGACGGCGCGACGAACCGGTCTACCAGATGCTGGCTCGCCTCCACGGGCAGGAGACGGACGCCGTGACGGTTGATTTGGGGGTCAGTCGGCTCAACGATACGGCCGCCGCCGCGCTGCAGGCGGCGCCAGGCGCACCATCCCTTCGGATCATTCGCCGGTATAGCGGCCCGGATCGACGAGTATTCCAGGT
>CAXBRZ010000418.1:0-2026 GCA_963978075.1 uncultured bacterium
CACCGCATCAGACGTACCATACAAGTCGATGGCGAATGAATACTCCGGCATATCCGCGTCGTAGACCCGGTAACAGCTGACGCCTTCCCGACGAGCCCACTTGCCCAGGTTCTCGAGGTTCTTGCGCAGTCGGTTCGCAAACATTTGAGCGCCCGGACTCTCGCGTCGCGTCGCATCCACCGGAGGCAGGCGCCCAGGACGGTGTTCGCGCGGCCTGCTCGCCGCATTGACCTCGAACCTCAGTAGATGCGCCTCGATCGGGCCGTTGTAGAGGTGATGGCGACGCTTGGCATCCAGACCAATCTCTCGTCCAAGTGCTGGGTTACCGGTGAAAACCGCTGCATGCCATCCATCGAAGCGCTCCCGCAGCACGAGTCCGAGCTCTCGATACAAGGTTCGCAACGGCTCCTCGTCACCGAGGCGCTCGCCATAAGGCGGGTTGACCAAGAGCAACCCCTGAGACGAGGGTGAGGTCAGCCGTGACAGGGGCTGCTGGGCAAATGTCACGATCCGCTCGACACCGGCGAGCCGTGCACCTTCGCGCACTGCTTGAACGGCACGGCCGTCGATGTCACTGCCAAAAATCCGGTCGGAGGAAAACGTCGCAATCGTGCTGCGGGTCCGCGCTTCCTCCAGCAGGCCCGCCCAGAGGGCATCATCGTGCTGTGCCCAGCCCAAAAATCCGAAATAGCGACGGGTCAGACCCGGGGCCGTATCGGTGGCAATCAGGGCCGCCTCGATCGGCAAGGTGCCGGAACCACACATCGGATCGACAAATGCTCCACCGCTCGCCGCAATTCCGGCCCAGCCCGCGCGCAATAGCAGCGTTGCCGCCAGATTCTCCTTCAAGGGTGCTGCAACCCCTGCTCCGCGCCAGTCGCGACGGTGCAGACTGTCCCCCGACAGATCCAATGAGAATGTCGCCCGATCACTGACCAGGCGCACATTGACCCGGACGGAGGGCCTGTCCGTATCAATATCCGGGCGGCTACCGCGATGTTCCCTCAATTGATCGACGATGGCGTCCTTGACCTTGAGCGCCCCGAATCGCGTGTGCGATACCGCCGACTTCGTACTGTCAAAATCGACCGCAAGTGTCGCATCGGGACCCAGATGCTGGCGCCAGTCAATTTCGCGGGCCGCAGCGTAGAGAGCATCGGGAGTGGGAGCGTCTGCCACGTGCAGCGTCATGAGGACGCGACTGGCCACCCGCGACCACAGGCAGGCGCGATAGGCCACCTCCAACGATCCCGAACAGGTCGCTCCGGACGGCCTCTCGCGCAACTCGAGCGCGCCAAACGCTGCAAGCTCGGCTGTCAGCAGGTCCGCGGCACCACGCGGGGCGGTCATTACAAAATCAGGCATCAGGCGAGCTCCACAATGCGGGCCGTTCCGGGATTCTCAAAGAAGCGACGCAGTATGCGATAGATATCAGGGTCAAACGCATGTTCATTGCCCAGACGCAGTTCCTTCGCTTCGGTCTCTTCGCGTACCGTCCCCAAGTAACGCCAGCGGTCGAGCACATGAAAGTCGTGACAGCCACGCCAGTCGGACTCCATCACGACGACCCTGCCGCGAAACGGCCACCCTGCAATGCGGATTGTGGCCAGCGCGATACGGGCTCGCGCGTTGTGCAGGCCAAGCGGCTCCTTGCCGCAGCATGCTCCCTTGCAACGACCGATCTGGAAGGCAAAGCAGGAAGCTCCATCGGTCGAGGCACCGCGACCCGCTTCAAGACCGAGAGTCTTCGGGCACAACCGGTGCGCACGACAGATCTCCTCCATTGCGCGCCACGCGGCTTTGGAATCGTTGTACATCCCAAAGAAATCTTGCCCTGAATCCAATTCAGCTCCGCCCAGATCTGTCACCTGCAGGCGTTCTACGCCCTCGGCCACGGCAGCAAATACGAAACTGACCGCCTGCTGAGTTCGCAGACGCCGATTGGCCAGCGGTCGTGCCGTCTTCACAGCGCGCGCTTCCGTCAGCAACGCGCCCAGTTCCCCTGCCGTCTCGGTCCAGTCCACCC
>CAXBRZ010000419.1:0-1971 GCA_963978075.1 uncultured bacterium
ACGGCGCTCGCCGCCTCGTCCTCGGCCTCGAACCAGGTGGTGATCTGACATGCGCAACCTGAAAAAACTGCTGCCCGTCCTGCTGCTGCTTGCCGTGGCAGGCCTCTACGCGGTCCGTCATCACGGCCAGCAGGCCCGCACCGACACCGGTGCGGCCGAGGGCCCGCTGCCACTGACCGGCACCGACCTCGAGCGCGGCCGCTACCTCACGGCTGCCGCCAACTGTCTAGGCTGCCATACCGCGCCTGGCGGCGAGGACTTTGCCGGTGGACGTGCCTTCGAACTGCCGTTCGGCACGCTCTATTCGGGCAACCTCACGCCGGATGACGACACGGGTATCGGCCATTGGAGCGAGGACGACTTTGCGGATGCGGTGCGCGCCGGCATCGCGCCGGGCGGGCGGCACCTGTATCCCGCCCACCCGTACACCAGTTACGCCGGCCTCGCACGCGACGACGTGCGCGCGATCCGTGCGTACCTCATGAGCCTGCCCGCGGTGCATCAGGCGGCCACGCCCAACGCCCTCGCGTGGCCGTTCTCGCAGCGCGCGCTGATGGCGCTGTGGAACACGCTCTACCAGCCGCCGGTGGGTTATCACGCGGATGCGACCCGGGATGCGGTGTGGAACCGCGGTGCGTATCTTGCCGGCGCGCTCGGACACTGCGGCGAGTGCCATACCCCGCGCAATGCGCTCTACGCGCTCACGTCCGCTCACGCGCACCAAGGCGCGGTCACGCAGGGCTGGAACGCGTACGCCATCACCGCCGAGGGTCTGGGCAGCTGGAGTGCGGCGGCGCTGTCGCAGTACCTGTCGCTCGGTCACGCGCCGGGCCATGGCGCGGCAGTGGGCCCTATGAAAGAGGTGGTGATGCAGAACACCGCGCAGCTGAGCGAGGCCGACCGGCAGGCGCTCGTCGCCTACCTGCTCGACGGACGCAGCGAGGCGGCCGTTGCAGCGCCCGTGGCGCAGAGCGTGGCGGAGGAAGGCTCGACGGGCGCCGGTCTCTATGCAGGGGCCTGTGTCGGTTGCCATCAACCCGGCCCGGCAGCACCCTACTACGCTGATCTGAATGGCGCGAGCACCGTGCGCGATCCTGCGGGCACGAACCTGCTGCGGCTTCTGGCGCAGGGGTCGGGTCATGGCGAGGGGATGGCGGTCGCCATGCCGTCCTTCGCCGCGGCTTACAGCGACGCGGAGCGCGCGGCATTGGCGAACTACGTGCTGGCCCGCTTCGGCGGGCTGCGGCCCGCGCTCACGGCGAAGGACGCGAAGGCGGCCGGCCCCTGAGGCTTCGCTTCACCGATGGCGGACGCCGTGGGGTCCGCCGTCGGTGATCAGTTGAACTTGATGCTCAGTGGATCCAGGTACAGCCACTTGCCGTCCTTGCGTTCGAAGCGGCTGATCTCGTGCAGGCGCATGCGCCTGCCACGCTGCTGGCTGTAGGCGACGAAATCGACGGTGGCGCGGTTCTCGTCGATCTGGTCGACACGGCGCACCTCAAGGCGCAGCCAGCGCACGCGCGGCTCGTTCAGGTCCAGAGTGGCCGGCCGTGTCGACGGATCCCATGTGTCCATGAGGTAGTCGCACCCGAACCGAGAGGCTTTTGGAGCCTTTGACCAGATTGTAACTTTTGAGGTAACTGTCCAGCGGGTAGGCAAAGTCGTTGGTGCCATTCAAAAACAGGATGGGACATCGAACGCCGGGAAGATAGTTTGAAGGATCAAAATTCTCTACCCATCGATTGTGGAGAGACTCCGGCATTGGATCAAGAATTGACTCTTTCCAGACACTGTTTTCATGCAGGAAGCCGCCCTTGCTCGATGACATCATAAGCGCTTCGTGCTGTTCCGGGCTTACGCCATGATACACATACCGCCCGCCCGTGTTGAACGTCACATAAAGCTGGCGTTTTTCCTTGTCGTACCCGATCCGCGATACCGAGGAGCTGTCCACATCAATATGCCTCATGG
>CAXBRZ010000420.1:0-1969 GCA_963978075.1 uncultured bacterium
CTCCTGCATGGCAGGCGCATGTCCCAGCAGTTCCGGGATCGTTGTGACACCGGGATCGGTCGACACGGCCGGCTCGGCCTGATGGGCCGCGCGGCGCACCAGCGCCACTGCCTCGTCAATGTCGAAAGGCTTCGGCAGGTATTCGAAAGCACCGCCCTGATAGACCGCGACCGCCGAATCGAGATCGGAGTGCGCCGTCATCACGATCACAGGCATGTTCGGATGACTCCGCTGCGCTTCTTCCAGCAGTTTGAGGCCGCTCTTACCGGGCATGCGTATGTCGGTCAGCATCACGTCCGGCACGGAAACCGCAAACGCGTCAATGGCCGATTGCGCATCCTCGAAGGCTTTGGGCAGCATGCCGCTCGCCTTGAGTGCGCGTTCCAGCACCCAGCGGATGGAAGAGTCGTCGTCGACGATCCACACCTTCAAAGATTCAGCCATGTGTTTCTCCATCGATAGGCAGGAGCAGCGTGAAAACCGTGCGACCTGGCCGGCTGTCGAATTCAATCAGTCCGCCATGGCGATTGGCGAGGTCCTGGGCAACGGCGAGGCCGAGGCCAGTTCCGTCAGAGCGGCTCGTCACGAGCGGATAAAAAATCTTGTCGGCGTACTCGGGGGGGACTCCCGGTCCGTCGTCCTCGATGTCGATGCGGGCCACGAGCCGATGGCGGCGTGCGCCGATCGTCACTCCGATCAACGCGCGGGTTCGGAACACGATCCTTCCTGAATCTCCGACGGCCTGCAGGGCATTGCGGGCAAGATTGAGAATGGTCTGGATAATCTGGTCCCGGTCCACGCTGAGCGGTGGCAGGCTCGGATCGTAGTCCCGTAGGATCGTGACGCTCCCGGGAGCCGCGTTCGTCAGCAGGCGGTGGACGTGATCCACCAGTTCATGCGGGTTCACCACGGTTTTGTGGGGCGGGCTCCCCGGGCCGAGCAGGTTGTCGACGAGGGTCCTCAACCGGTCCGCTTCGCGAATGATGAGGCGCGTGTATTCCCTCAAGGTTTCCTGTGGCAGTTCGCGTTCGAGCAGTTGTGCGGCGCCGCGCAGGCCGCCGAGCGGATTCTTGATCTCGTGTGCGAGCTGACGAACCATCAACCGGTTGCCATCCAGTTGGGACAGGAGGGCCGTTTCCCGATTGATGCGTTGCTGGCGGGTGGTATCCGCCACTTCGAGCAATACCTGGTCAGACCCGAGCGCAGTCGCGATGCAGTCGACGGTGTGATGACTGTCGTCGCGCGACATTGGCTGGAGTTTGAGTTGTCGCGATGCGATCGGTTCACCGGCTTCGCGCGAGCGCTGCAGCAATTCGGTAAGCGCGGAGGCATCGCGGACGAGCGTCATGATGCTGTTCCCGGTTGCCTGGTTGAGACCCACCGCGAAAAGAGTCTGTGCAGCGGCATTGAGGTAGCCGACCACGTCATTGCCATCGACGACGATCACCGCCGTCGACAGGCTATTGAGCTCTGGCGCTGCAATTCCTGGCACTGCCGCCATCACGCGTCTCGCTCTGGCGGGACGGGGCCTAGCGGGGCTTTTTGAGGGCAGGTCCTACGGGAGGCTCCGCAATGGAGGCCTGCCGGACGTGAAAAGTGACTGGCGCAGACTCGATCTGCAACTGGCCATCGGAGGACAGGACGACGGCTCGCAGTACATGTGTACCGCGCGGCGCGGGCAACCGCACTGACATCGCGCCGTGACCGTCGTAACGGTTTCCATCCAGCTCGAACCAGAGCGAATGTCCGGGTGCGAGTGAGGGCGTCAGCTGTGCGGTGCATTCGACCGTTCCTGCCGTCGCGTGAAGTACCGAATCAGGCTCAGGCTGTAGGACATCGAGGCTGCTGTAGAGTGCAGGAGCGGCTGCGTTGGCCTCTTGGCGGTCGCCTCGTCGGACCGTTGGACGGGGGGCCGGCTGGTATCCCTGGGCGGAAACTGATTCCACCGCCCGGCCACCCGGAACCGGCC
>CAXBRZ010000421.1:0-1967 GCA_963978075.1 uncultured bacterium
AGTCCCTTTTCAATGGCGGCAAGCGCCTCGCCATAGAAGGGCGAGTCGATGGTCTGGATGATCACCCCGACGCTCATCGAGCGACCGCGCGCCAGCGAGCGGGCGACGGGGTTGGGCTGAAACTGAAGCTTGGAGATGGCGGCCCGAACGGCCCGCACCTTCGAATCACGCACCTTCGCCGTGCCATTCAGGATGCGCGACACCGTGCTTGGGGACACCCCGGCTTCCTCAGCGACCATCTCCAGCGTCACAACCCCCGCCGGCAGGCTCGCAGCCGTTGCCTTGGTGGTTCCCGTCTTGCGTCCAGTCGCCATACGTTGCTCTCCGCCCGCTATGCTCGGTCCTAGGGACGGCACTATCTTACCGTGCGACCGCAGGCATCGCGCATTTGACAAAGTCCGGGTCGTTTAGATACTTTTGAAAGCGCTTTCCGACTCCGGTCGATCACCACGTCCCCCAAAGACGCCGGAATCGGCCACCCGTGAAGGCCGGAGGGGGCAAGCAGGCCGGATGGCTTGCCGTTCACCCTGCGGTGCGCACGCCACTCACGAGACCAGGTTGCAGGTAATGACGGTGACATCCATGACACAGTTCCTTTCCCTCTTCCGTACGCGGCACTGGTCGCTGGCCGCTCTCGTCGTTGCGCTCGCCGGCTGCGGCGGCTCGCAGAACTGGTCCCAGGATGCCGCCTACGTCACGATCGGCGGCACCGTCGCCGGGATGAATGGCGGTACGCTCGTCCTTGCCAACAATGGCGGCGATCCGCTGTCGGTGACCGGTAACGGCGCCTTCACGTTTGCGCTCAAGGTCGCGCCCTACAGCCACTACGAGGTGACCGTGCGGACCCAGCCGGCCGACACCGTCTGCTCCGTCACGGGCGGTGGCAGCGGAACGGCCGCCAGCAGCGTGAGCAACGTGCAGGTCACCTGCCTTCCCGACGTCACTGTGGGCGGCACGGTCTCCGGCCTCGGCAATGGGATTGTCGTACTTGAGAACAACAAGACCGACGACCTCGCCGTCGGTGCGGACGGTGCATTCACCTTCGCCCAGAAGATCCATGACGGCGGCGCGTACTCCGTCACCGTCAAGACCCAGCCTGATGGCGCGGTGTGCGCGGTCACGGCCGGCGCCGGCAATGCCTCCGGCAACGTGACCTCCGTCCGCGTGCTCTGCTCCCCCTTCGTGCGCCGCGCGTTGCCTGACATCTACCGCACCGGCAAGTCGATCGCGTACAGCGCCTATCGAGGTGGCGGCCCGGGTGTCGGCGAAATGCCGACGGATGCGGCCGTGCTGCAGGACCTGGGATTGCTGCACTCCGCTGGCTTCAATCTGCTGCGCCTGTTCGGCGCTGACGCCGTCGCTGAAAAGATCGTCTCGCTCGCCCAGGCGAACTACCCGGAGATGCGTTTCCAGCAGGGCATCTATCTGCGCGGTGCTTCGGCGTCGTGCGTGGACTCGGTCAATCAGTCGCAGATGGACAAGGCCATCGCGATCGCGAATGCGTATTCGAACGTCGTCACGGTCAGTGTCGGCAACGAGACCTCCTTCGCCGCCAACCTGCCCGACACGTGCCTCGCCAGCTACGTGCAGTCCGTCCGCAGCCAGGTGCAGCAACCGGTCACCGCCGATGACGACTACACGTTCTATGCAGGCCTGACCTCATCCGGGGAAAAGCCGGACAAGGTCCTGCCACTGCTCGACTTCGTGTCGATCCATATGTACCCGCTGAGCAATTCCGGGCGATGGGACTGGCACCAGCTGGGTGTCGCCTCGGGACCTGCGCGCGCAACCGCGATGATGAATGCCTCCCTGCAGCAGGCGGTCGACAACTACAACGCAGTGGCGGGCTATCTCTTCCGGGACTACACCGGCAGTACGGTCAGCGTCGCCTCCGCCATGCCGATCGTCGTCGGTGAGACCGGCTGGAAGGCACGCCAGACGAACGGCAACTCACTGATCGAGCTCTA
>CAXBRZ010000422.1:0-1954 GCA_963978075.1 uncultured bacterium
GATCAGGCGGGCCTCAAGTTCACCCATGTCGCGGTTGGCGTAGCGCAGCCGCTGCGCCTTGCTCAGGCGGATGCCGTCGATGATCGAGGCATGGTTGAGCGCGTCGGAGATGATGGCATCCTCCTCGCCGAGCAATGTCTCAAAAAGTCCGCCATTGGCGTCAAAGCAAGAGGAATAGAGGATCGTGTCCTGCATGCCCAGAAATCGGGAAAGACGTGCCTCCAGTTGCCTGTGGACGGAGTTTGTCCCGCAGATGAAACGTACCGACGCCATGCCATAGCCGTAGGCATCGAGCGCCGCGTGGGCGGCGCGGACCACTTCTGGGTCACCCGCGAGGCCAAGATAATTGTTGGCGCACAGGTTGACGACTTCGCGGTTTCCCACGCGGATCAGTGCGCCTTGCGGCGAGCCGATTTCCCGTTCGGTTTTGTACAGTCCCTGCTCGCGCAGGGCGGCGAGGTCGTTATTCAGGCGGTCGTAGAATGCGGTGTCCATTGGTGGGCCGTTGTCTCACGAAACAGCATGCAGTATAGGTAATCCGGGCTGATTTTACGGAGTCGTCGTATGGCACGGCAGCGGGCGGACAAAGGCTCCAAGGCAGAAGGCACCGTGATGGACGGGTCCCCGGACAGGCTGCGAATCGACCGCTGTCTGTGGCACCTGCGACTCTACAAGACCCGCTCATTGGCGGTGGCGGCGGTCGGGGCCGGACGTGTGCTCCTCAACGACGTGCGTCCCAAGGCGTCCCGGGAAATCACGGTCGGCGACCGGCTGCGGATCACGCGCGACGCAGATGTGCTCGAGTTCACGGTGCTGCGCATCCCTGTGCGCCGTGGGCCCGCGCCGGAGGCGCAGGCGTGTTACCGGGAAACCGAGGATAGCGTTGCCCGGCGTGCCGTGGCGCGCGAAATTCGCGCGATGGACGCCCTTTCGAGACCCCAGACAGAAGGCCGGCCGGACAAACGTGACCGGCGGCTGCAGCGCGACTTCATGCGACGCGGGTGATCCGTGGAGTCAATCGGTTACGGCTGCGTGGGGTGCATCGGCGGCGCATGGGTGCCGAGGAATACCGCGGGATCCAGGATGCCATCCGGATCGGGTGCGGCCGATCGCGCCAGAATCTGCGCCAGGCGACTGCGCGCTTCTGACACCGTCGGATAAATCAGCATCAGGCTCTCAAGGTAAACCGAATTGAGAAAGCGGATGAGCGCGGGATCCTGGGTCACGTAGGTGATGACGATGCCCCGCTGGCGGTAACCGTATAGCGATTCGATCCGTTCAAGCTCTGCAATGTCCTCCGCACTGACCATGAAGATTGCGCCGGGTTCGTACTCGTTGATCGCGTATCGCATGGCGGCAAAGCGGGGGTCGGCGACCTGCGTACGCACGCTCTGCACTATTTCGGCGCCGGTGACGGTGCCGCGATAGCGCTTGTGGTAACCGAATTCTTCCCATGTGTGCTCGATGGGCATGCCGTGTCCTTTCGTAGAGGGGGTGCCCGCGTGTTCTTGTCCAGTACGGTAAAACAGGAGACGCTGCAGATGCAATTTCACTGCGCGACGGGGGGCCGTATGCTGAGACTCTCCCAACCCAGGACTTCCGCATGCCTCGCCAGCCCACGCCTCCGGTCGCCGCAGACGCCATCATCGAACTGATCGACCGCCCGGGACGCCCGATCGTATTGATCGAGCGGCGCTTTCCGCCGCCGGGGTGGGCCATTCCGGGTGGCTTTGTCGAGTTTGGCGAGACGGTCGAGGCCGCAGCCGTGCGCGAAGCTCACGCAGCGCGCGGGGGTGGTGGTGGGTTGGCGACGGCCACCACGACGGCCACCACCACCACCACGCCCGTCCCGTCGCCGACCCGCTTGTTGGCGGCGGTGACGGCGACGCCCGGTGGTCCGACACCCCCAACACCCGGCCCGGCCGTGACGACGGCGGTCAAGGACGCCGCCTTC
>CAXBRZ010000423.1:0-1939 GCA_963978075.1 uncultured bacterium
AGAGCATTGCTGCAGACATTACGCCCCTTGCGCAGTTGGCGGTCCGTTTCACCGGCGCTGCGCTCGTCTTCGGGATACTGGTGTTGCGTCAGGAGGGGTTGCGGGGATTTTCGGACGGCACACTCCCGAGCGGACTTGGACTTGGGCTCCTGTTCTCGGGAGAATTCATCGCCGTCGGACTTGCGGTGACCCATACGAGCGCATCTCATGCGACAGTTTTTCTGTATTCAGCGCCGATATTCACTGCCCTGGGGGTACAGATCTTTCCCGAAGAACGCCTGAGCATTGGGCAGTGGATGGGCGTTGCGCTGGCCTTCGTCGGGATCGCCGTCGCGTTCCTTGGCTACACCTCAAGGCCCGTGGCCGAAATGATCAAGGGCGATCTCATTGCCCTTCTGGCAGGCGCGTTGTGGGGCGGCAGCAATGTCTGGCTTAGACGGACGCGGATCGGCAGTGCCGCGACGTTCAAGACGGTTTTCTATCAAGTTGCGGTCGGATCGATTGCGATCTGGACGTACGCGTTCATGACAAATGCGGCCGGGGTGAAGCTGACGCCGACCGTGATCATTGCGATGCTGTACCAGACATTGGGAATCGCGGTGCTGTCCTATTTGACCTGGTTCTGGCTGCTACGGCACTACCTGACCTCCAGACTCATGCTGTTTTCCCTCATGACCCCTCTGCTTGCTGTGCTCGCCGGATGGTACTGGCTCGACGAGGTCATCGACCCGCGCTTCGCATTGGGCACTGCTCTGGTTCTCTTCGGCATACTCGGCGTCAACGCGCGCCAGATCCTCCAACGCACCTGACAGGACACGCCGATGACTGACCAGTCCCGATATGGAGTCGACACGATGTCGGTCTGGGCCGCCGAGGCAGGACCCTATCCCCACGGCGCGGCGGTCACTCCCGTCTATGGCGCATCAACCTTCGCACACGACAACCTCGAAGAGTGGCACGCGATTGCGACCGGTGAGTCCCCCGGACACATCTATTCCCGCAACTCCAATCCAACACTTGCGGTGCTAGAGCAGAAAGTTGCCTTGCTGGATGGCACAGAGGCCGCCGCCGCGTTTTCGACCGGCATGGCTGCCATCAGTTCGACCCTATTGTCCCTTCTCAAACAGGGCGACCGGGTAGTCAGCATCCGGGATTCCTACGGCGGCACGAACGTTCTTTTCGAAGAATTCCTGCCTCGCTACGGCATTGCAGTCACTCTCTGCGGGACGACGGATTTTGATGCTATCGAGGCGCAAATCGCAGCCGGTTGCGCGGTGGTTTACCTGGAGACGCCGACAAACCCCACTCTTAAGGTGGTGGATATTGGGCGGTTGTGCGCGGCGGCGCGCACCGCTGGGGATGGCGATCGTGATGCTGCCCTTCTTGGGCACAACCTGCGGCCGCAGGCACCGACGCCGTCAGCGGGCGGTGCGCGCGCGCCGCTCGCAGGTGGTTGAGCGCATCGCGCAGATCGATGCCGAGGTGGCCGACGAGCGCGCCACGGCACGGCGGCCATTCGCGTTGATCAGCGCGGCTCGGGTGAATCAGACGGCTTGATGGAAGATGAATATATCAAGCAAGAGCAAGATGACGCGATTGAAGTGATCGCCTGGATTGCTGCACAAAAATGGTGCTCCGGCAATGTCGGTATGATGGGTAAAAGCTGGGGCGGCTTTAATTGTTTGCAAGTCGCCATGCGCCGTCCCCCGGCACTAAAAGCCGTGCTCTCTGTTTGCTCAACGGATGACCGTTATACCGATGATATTCATTATATGGGTGGCTGTTTGTTGAATGATAATTTTTGGTGGGGTGCGATTATGCATGCCTACCAAGCGCGCCCGCTTGATCCTGCTATCGTTGGGTCTCGCTGGCGCAAGGATTGGATCGACCGCGTCAAAGCGATGCCGAATTGGCCCGTGCTCTGGATGGAGCATCAACG
>CAXBRZ010000424.1:0-1934 GCA_963978075.1 uncultured bacterium
GAATCGAATTCCAGCAGCGCCCGCGGGTGCACGCCGATCATCCGGTTGATGATGAATTCAAGACGTGCAAGTCCCACGCCTTGGTGGGGCAACTGGGCGAAGTCAAAGGCCCGGTCGGGGTTGCCGACGTTCATCATGATCTTGACCGGACTCTTCGGCATCGCATCGAGTTCAACCGAGCTCTCGTCGTAGTCGAGCGCGCCGGCGTAGACGTAGCCGGTGTCGCCTTCGGCACAGGAGACTGTCACCGGCGCGCCTTCGGAGATCCTCGCCGTCGCATCACCGCAGCCGACAACGGCCGGTATGCCAAGTTCGCGGGCGATGATCGCGGCGTGGCAGGTGCGTCCGCCACGGTTGGTGACGATTGCCGAAGCGCGCTTCATCACCGGCTCCCAGTCCGGGTCCGTCATGTCGGCAACGAGGACGTCGCCGGGTCGCACACGCTCCATCTCGCTGACGTCGCGGATGAGACGCGCGGGACCTGCACCGATGCGGCTGCCGATCGCCCGGCCCTCGACGAGCACGGTGGAACGCCCCTTCAGGGTGAAGCGCTGCAGGGTACGGCTCGAGCGGCTCTGCACGGTCTCCGGGCGCGCCTGCAGGATGTACAGCGTGCCATCGGTCCCGTCCTTGCCCCATTCGATGTCCATCGGACAGCCGTAGTGGGCCTCGATGAGGAGCGCCTGGCGAGCGAGGGCCTCGACGTCAGCGTCGCTGAGCGCGAACCGGTGCCGGTCGGCCGCAGGCACGTCGACGGTCTCGACCCGACGTCCGCTCTTTGCGTCACTCGCGTAGACCATCTTGATCGCTTTGCCGCCGAGATTGCGGCGCACGATGGCCGGACGACCTTCGCGCAGGGCGCCCTTGTAGACATAGAACTCATCGGGATTGACCGCACCCTGGACGACGGTTTCGCCCAGACCATACGAGGCGGTGACAAATACCACGTCGCGAAAACCCGAATCCGTGTCCAGGGTGAACAGGACGCCGCTCGATCCGAGATCACTGCGAACCATGTGCTGGATGCCGACCGACAGCGCCACATGAGAGTGCTCAAAGCCCTGGTGCACGCGGTATGCGATCGCGCGGTCATTGAACAGCGATGCATAGACCTCGCGCATGCAGTGCAGGAGTGCCTCGGCACCACGCACATTGAGAAACGTTTCCTGCTGGCCGGCAAACGAGGCTTCCGGCAGGTCTTCGGCTGTGGCGGAGGATCGCACCGCGACGGCGATCGCATCGCCGCCCATGGCCTGCCAGGACGAGAGCACCGCGGACTCAAGTGCAGGCGGAAACGGTGTTTCCTGGATCCAGCCGCGGATGGCGGCGCCCGCGCGAGTCAGGGCTGGTATGTCGTCGACGTTCAGGTCGGCCAGTTCCGCCTGGATGCGCCCGGCGAGTCCGTCGTGCGCCAGGAATTCACGGAAAGCGTCGGCCGTCGTGGCAAAGCCTCCGGGGACCTTCACCCCAAGCGCCGCCAGCTGGCCGATCATTTCGCCGATGGAGGCGTTCTTGCCGCCGACCCGCTCGACGTCATGCATCCTCAGCTGTTCGAACGGGACGAGATACTCGGTCATGGCCAACCCCTCGCGCGGTGAGACGCTTATTGTCGCATATTGCGCTGCAACAAGGCGACGGTCGCGCAGGCCCATCGTGCGGCCGCCGTCCGCCGCGGGATGCAGTTACACTCCGCGCATCCTGCGGAGACCGTTGTGCCCAATCGAACCGTATTCTTCGTGTCCGACCAGACCGGCGTCACGGCCGAGACGATGGGGCACAGCCTCCTGACCCAGTTCGAGGGACTGGCCCTACGAACCGTTACGCTGCCGTTCATCGATACTCCTGCGAAGGCGATTGAGGCGCGCGAACGGATCAATGCCACCAGTGCCAGCGACGGTGTCCCTGCGATCGTCTTCAGCACCCTTATCCAGGAT
>CAXBRZ010000425.1:0-1930 GCA_963978075.1 uncultured bacterium
CTCACCGCCGATAGGATCAATCCTCAGGAGCCTCGGTGCCTCGTCATCGAAATCGAAACGCTCGCGTACAGTCGGCTGCACGAGGGATCCCCATGCGTAGCGCAGGAAGCCAAGACTCGAGTCTGCGTTGGTGTCCAGCCATAGCGACGTCGCCGGCTCTGGCCGGCAAAGCAGTCGGCGCGTCGTGCCCTGTCGGTCGATGATCCTGAGATGCAGCAGGCCCGCCTCCCGCTCTTCGGTCACCAGACACGTCGGAAACGCAATGCAGTCGGCGAGGACAATGCCCGGCCTTGAAGGAAGTATTTCCCGCCAGGCAGACCGGTCGTCCACCTGCCCGATGGGCACATCGACCAGACGGAAATCAGGAGCTTGATCGTTGGTGCGGATGATGAAGCGGTCGCCATCGTCTTCGATTGAGTATTCGTGCCCCTCCTGACGAGCAAGTGCGACCTTGAGTTCCGCAGTCGGATCGCTCCAGCTCAAGTAGCGGACCTCGCTGGTGACCGTGCTCTGCAGGTGTACGAATACAAATCGACCGCTACGGCTGCGCTCGATCGAAAGGGTGTATTTCTCGTCTTCCTCCTCGTAAAGCATCTCGTCGGTCCCGACGGCCGAACCAGGGACATGTCGCATGACACGGTTACCCAGCAGCGTGACAGGATCCTGCGCCACGTAGAGCACCGAGCGGTCGGCGAGAAATACCACGTCCGGTTCGATACCGCTGACAAGACCAGACAACTCAAGTCCGGTGGCGCGACAGAACAGGCGCAAGTCGTAGGCGCGGGCTCCTACACGGTCTTCCGTGACTGCGAGCAGCGCACCGTCGTCGGACACCTCGACAGCGCCGAGGCTATAGGCCGTGCAGTTGACCGCTGCTGCCGCCGCGTCGTACAGGATCTCTTCCTCATTCCCGCCGTCTTTGCGCCGCACGTACATGGGATGTTCGGCGCCGCCCGCGTAGCGGGCCTCGTACCAGTAGCCGCGCAGCAGGACCGGCAGCTCCGATTCCTCGTCAGGCACCAGCGCCGCATGTTCCGCTTGCAGACGCCGGACCTCCTCGGTCAAGGGCGCAAACCAGCGCGCTGTGGTGTCCGCCTCGGCGTGCAGGTGGGACATCACCCGCGCATCTGCGCGGGATTCGTCACGCAACCAGTGCCACCCATCAGGGCGGTCACCAAAAGGGGTCTTGTGTACCCAAGGGCGGGTCGACGGCGTGGGCGGAGCGTAGCGGATAGGATTCGCGGTCGTATCACCGGGCGGGAGAATGGGCATGCGGCCATGGTAGCCTGTCGGCATGCGTTTCCCGACCTTTGTGCTTGGCTGTCTGTGCCTCGGACCCTTTGTGCTGTCGGCGCAGGGTGCCGATGCACTCTCGGCCGATCCGGAGCACTTTGACTACCGGGACTTGCCGTCGGAGGGTTGGATCGAGACCCGCATTACCGAGGCGTCGCCGCAGTTCGAGTTCAAGTCGGGCCGTAGCCGGTATGCCGCTTTCCGGTTGCCCCGTCCGGATTCCCGGATACTGGTGGATGTCGTCAGCGCCCTGGAGCCGGCGGAAGATCCGGCCAAGTCGCAGGTCTTTTATCCGTCACTGGCGCTGCTGTCCGACTCTTTCTATGTGGTTCGCGCGTCCGAAGGGGCTTCCTGGCGCTTTGATTTGCCCGAATACGCCCTGACGGTCGTCCCCGGCTACCGGCTGACGGTTGACATCGATCCGACAGGACCGGAGCGCTATCTCGTTATTTTTACCCGGCCGGCGGACCTTCAGGCCGGCCTTGAACATCTCGGCGACCTCCTCGCCCCCCTTGTCGGCGCAGCATCCGCGGGGGTCGTCGGCAGGCCGCCTGTTGGTGCAGATGAAGACGTGACACTCGTACTTGGACATGGGAACCCGAATTATCGCCCAGCCCGCGCGGCTCTCACAACAGCC
>CAXBRZ010000426.1:0-1910 GCA_963978075.1 uncultured bacterium
GGCATCGCAGCGGAACGCGATGTAGCCATCAGGCCGTACCAGATAAAGGGTCGTACGAGGAGCATTCCACTCATAGGGGTCGCCGGAGGCCACCAAGAACCGCACTCGGCCATTGAGCCAGACCAGCGCCGCCAGATCGTAACGACCCAATTCTGCTGTGCGTACTTGCTTGCGATCCGGCACCGCCAACACCAGCGTCCAGTTGGTGCCGTCGTACACGCCTGACCAGTACCGCGACGCTCCCTCGCCGGTCGCAAAGTCCGCTGTCGGAGGCACCCTCATCCCGGCTTTGAACTTGCCGCTCGCACCTTCGTCCCGCCACATCCCATCACGGCTATAGGCAAGACCCACTTCGCCGACCGCACGATCTGCCGCCGCCATGTATTCGTGCGAGCGAAGGCGCGGATTGCCCAATGCCGCCACATCACGCCCCACCATCATCTTGTGGGCCGCGTCGCTCATGGCATCGGCGTGATCAAGCATCTCCCGACGATCGACGTCATAGCCGTCCAGAATGTTCTCGTCGGCATTCAGACGCAGATGCGCCGCGAGCCGCCAGGCCAGATTGATGCCGTCCTGGATGCCGGTGTTCATCCCATAGCCACCTGCGGCCGACATGAGATGCGCCGCATCGCCGGCGAGAAACACACGTCCTACGCGATAGTCCGGGACCCGGCAACTGCGCATCATGAAAAATCCGGTCCACGGCACATCGCGAACCTGCAAGGCGAGATGTGGGTAAGCGCCAAAGGTACGGTTGTAGATATCGATCACTGCAGCAGTTTCGGCCGGCCCGGAGGTGACTCCCGGGTATTCGTCGTCCTTGAGAAGCGCAAAAAACATCACGGCGCCATCGAGTGGCAAGGCGAACGCAAAGCGCTCGGCGCCGAAGAGCGCGCGCACCTCCGTCAGCACCTCCGGCGTGTCGATGTCGAGTTGCCCGGCGATCCATCGCTCGGGATAGTCATGGCCCTCAAGACGGGTGCCGCACGCAGTGCGAACGGTGCTGCGCGACCCATCCGCGCCGACGAGAAACCGGCAGCGCAAGCTCTCAAGCCCAGAGGATGTCTCGACGGCGACAGCCACGTGATCCGACTGCTGAGCCAAGCCAGTAAACCGGGTCGAAGCCTGTACTTGCACGCCACGCGCGAGCAATTGCTCGGCAATGATCCACTCGGTGTGCCATTGCTGCAGATTCTGATGCGCCGGGAATTGAGAGTCGATGGCGCGTAACTCGCGTGAGAAAACCTCACGCCCCTCGGGATCAAAAATGACCGAGCGGCGGATCGGCTGCGCGTAGGCGGAAATCCTGTCGGCGACACCCAAAGGCGCCAACAGCTCGAGCGTTCGCGCGTGGATTGAACTTGCGCGGGCCGTCGCATGGCGGGCCGGACGGTCGTCGACGACACGCACATCCACCCCTTGGGCGGCAAGCGAAAGAGCGGTAGCCAGTCCGACAGGACCTGCCCCCACCACCAAGACCTCGCAATGGACTGCAGGTTCACTCATGGGACGTAGCGTAGCGTACCCTGCCGTCAAAGAAGCGTGCCGTAAAAGTCACCAACAGGCAGAGCAACTATCGTTTTGCTTGCCACAGAAAATTGGAATGACCTCACTGCGCCATCGATTCAAGCCATGATGGCGCCGTCCGTTAATCATGCCAAGTTCACAGAGCCTAAGACCGTGACAGGATCCATCGGGGCTGGAATCGGCGCGCGACAGTCTTTTTTTTAATGGATGATTACAATCGCTCAATTGCCGATATTGCTGAAACATTGAAACGTGAGCCTCGACATTTCGGCGCGTTATCGGGCCTTGGGTTTATTCTTCTGATCCGTGGAGATCTTGTTCACGCGCGCGAAACCTATGAAAAAGTCCTCGCAATTTATCCGCTGATGGAAAGCGCCCGC
>CAXBRZ010000427.1:0-1899 GCA_963978075.1 uncultured bacterium
TCTCCGCGCAGCCAAGGGCAGGTCGATGAGGACCCGCGTGACGATGCGCGTGCGGGCGTTGAGCAGCACCGTGACCGGCGCTTTTGCACTCGTGCGGCCCAGCGACTGCCATTCCTGTGGGCTGATGCGGGCGCTACGCGCCCAGTACTCGGTGTCGGCATCCGTCCTGTAGGAGGAGGCGCTGCAGGTGCTGCACAGCCGCACGCTTAACGCGCCGCCGGCGGTGACGGACACCTCGACGGCGCCGGCTTCGGTCTCGATCGCCTGCTCCACCGCAAGGCGCGGCCGGCTGTCCGCCGCGGCGTTGGGCGGCAAGAGCGGTAGGCCTCCGGCCAGGAGACCGAGGAGCAGAGGCGCGCGGCAGCCAAATGGTGACATGTCGACTCCTCAGGGTCCGCCGGGACCGGTGACCACGATGGCGGCCGGCGCGATGACGGCGACGCCCTGCAGATGGGTGTCGCTCGCACTGCGCGCCGAGCGGCCGGTGCTGCGTACTTCAAAATGATAGGTCGAAAAGGCGTTCATGCTCGAGCCGTAGACGGCGCCCTGCGGCGCACCCTGCAGTTGCGTCACCACCGTGGCGCTGTAGGTATCGCTGCCACCGGGAACCGTGCCGGTCAGTGGCACCGTGCTGTTCTCGGGGTTGAAGGTACCGAGTGCGTACGCCTGTTCGATGCCGGTCTCGGCGGCGGCGAAGGCCGACTGCCTGAACTGCTCGTTGCCGGCCATGATGAAGCCGAAGCCTGCCGAGCGCATGGCGGCGGTGGCCAGCAGCAGCAGCAGTGTCAGCAGGATCAGCGCCACCGGCAGCGCCACGCCGCGGGGCGCCCTGAGGTGTCGCGGATGTGCGGGATACGGCATGGCTAGGTTCCCAGCACGTTGCGGATCATCACCGTGCGCGAGACGAGCAGGCGCCGGTAATGATCGTTGGGCTGATACGCAAAACCGGCCGCTGCGCTGCCGGTGAGGTCGTGTGTGGTTCCCGAGAGTGCGCTGCGGTTGCCGTAGGCGTAGGTGCGGTTGTCGGTGAAGCCGGGCTCCGCGGTGTCGGAGCGCACGAGGATCCACAGACGGATGGCCACCACCTGCGCGCCTGACGGCAGCCCGGCCGCCGCCACCGGATTGACGTACTGCTGGGCGATGCCGGTGGCACCGGTGTAGTCGATGCCCAGTTGCACCTGCAGGTCTTCAACCCCTGGCAGGATTTCTTCGTCCTGGAAGGTCGGCACGGTACCGACGTTGTTGAGCGACTTGCGCCACAGGGTCGGCAGGTTGCTGCCGCTCGACGCATCGCGGGCGACGTAGTAGGTGTGCACGACGAGGTCGCGGATGGTGCCGGAAGACAGGTTGCTCGGCGTCTGGTCGGCCTGGCAGCCGCCGACGCTGTTGACGAGTGATACGGTGGTGCGGGTCGAGCAGTCTCCCGACCAGACCATCGACATCGGCTACGTCAGGCAGGGCCGCACCATGCGGGTGCAGGCGAAGAAGTGCATCATGGCCTGCTACAACATGATGGTCCCGCACCTGTGCCCGGAGCTGCCAACCGCCCAGAAAGAGGCGCTTGCCTACGCGGTTAAGCAGCCGTTGGTCTACGTGAACGTGCAGCTGCGTGACTCCTCGGCCTTCCAGCGCCTCAAAACGCACTCGGTCTATGCCCCGGGCAGCTACTTTTCCACAGTGATGCTCGACTTCCCGGTATCGATGGGCGGATACCACTTCCCGGCTTCGGCCAGCGACCCGTGCCTGATCCACCTCGCCCGTCAGCCGTGCAAGCCCGGATTGACTTGCAAGGAGCAGTTCCGCGCAGGGCGGGCCGAAATACTGGCAACCTCGTTCGAGCAGTACGAGGCGCAGATCCGCGCACAGCTGACTGCGATGCTTGCGCCGGGCGGCTTTAAC
>CAXBRZ010000428.1:0-1886 GCA_963978075.1 uncultured bacterium
GGCACAAGTAGCCATCGACGGCGACGAAGTGGCCTACCTGTGCCGCATGAGCAACCGCTACTTCAGCCAGCAAATCACCCCGGACGACGTGGTGGCCACCTACTCCGGCGTGCGCCCGCTGCTGGACGACGACGCGGCCAACGCCAGCGGCGTGACCCGCGACTACGCGCTGGAGCTGGATACCGACGGCGCGCCGCTGCTGTCGGTATTCGGCGGCAAGATCACCACGTACCGGCGCTTGGCAGAGGACGCGATGCGCCAGCTGGACGAGGCGCTCGGTCAACCCCGGGCGGCCTGGACGGCCAGCGCACCGCTGCCCGGTGGCGATCTGCCCAATGGCGACCCATCCGCGTTTCGAGTGCAACTGCACGCGAGATTTCCTCAACTGCCGCCGCGCTTCATCGACCGTATCGTTCGTTGCTACGGGACCCGGGCGCTGCGCTGGCTCGGCGAAGGCGACGCGAAATCATTGGGATTGGCCATCTGCCCCGGACTGTATGAAGCCGAAGTGCGTTACCTCATGCAGGAAGAGTGGGCGCTGAGCGCCGAAGACATCCTGCGCCGGCGCAGCAAGCTTGCGTTGCATCTGCCACCCGATGCGACCACCATTCTTGATGACTGGATCGCCCGCCAGACCTGACACCGGAGGCCCGATGTCCCGTTACGTCCTCGCCCTCGATCAGGGCACCACGAGTTCCCGATCCGTGCTGTTCGACCATTCCGGCAGCATCGTCGCGATGGCCCAGCGTGAGTTCACGCAACATTTTCCCGCGCCGGGGCAGGTCGAGCACGACGCAGGCGAAATCTGGGAGACGCAACGCGAGACCATGCGCGAGGTGCTCGCCAAGGCTGGCATCACTGCGCATGAGGTTGCGGCCATCGGCATCACCAACCAGCGTGAGACCACGGTTCTGTGGGATCGCGCGACCGGCAATGCCGTCGCCCGCGCCATCGTCTGGCAGGACCGGCGCACCTCATCGCGCTGCGCCACCCTGCGCGAGGCCGGTCATGAGGAGGCGGTCCGAGCGGTCACAGGCCTCACGCTTGATCCGTACTTTTCGGGCACAAAACTCGCGTGGCTGCTGGACTCGATTCCCGACGGGCGGGCGCGGGCACGGCGCGGCGAACTGCTGTTCGGAACCATCGACAGCTGGCTCGTCTACAACCTCACCAAAGGCGAAGCGCACGTCACCGACCTCACGAATGCAAGCCGCACGCTGTTGCTGGACCTGCATACGGGCACCTGGTCCCCGGCGATGCTCGACCTGCTGGACATTCCGGCTGCCTGCCTGCCCCGTGTGATCCCATCTTCACAGGATGCCTCGCAGGCACCGGCTGCCCACCTCGACGGCGTACGCATCCCCATCACCGGCATCGCCGGCGACCAGCAGGCCGCGCTCTTCGGACAGGCCTGCTTCACGCCAGGGATGGCCAAGAACACCTACGGCACCGGGTGCTTCATGCTGATGAACGCCGGCACGGCGCCGCCGGTCTCCCGACACCGGCTGCTGTCGACTGCGGCATGGGACCGGATCGGGCGGCATTACGCCCTTGAGGGCAGTGTGTTTGTTGCCGGCGCGGTCGTGCAGTGGCTGCGCGACGGCCTCGGCATCATCCGTTCCTCCGCCGAGGTCGAGACACTCGCCGGCAGCGTGCCGGACACCGGTGACGTGTACTTCGTACCGGCCTTCACAGGGCTTGGAACGCCCCACTGGGACCCCGAAGCGCGGGGAACCATCGTCGGACTGACGCGTGGCTCGACTGCCGCGCACATCGCGCGTGCGGCATTGGAGTCCATCGCCTTCCAGAGCGCCGAGGTCCTGGACGCGATGCAGGCGGATGCGGGCCGCCCGCTTGTGGAACTGCGCGTCGATGGCGGCGCCACC
>CAXBRZ010000429.1:0-1879 GCA_963978075.1 uncultured bacterium
ACCGGCAGGGACGCTACGCCTACGACAACCAGCCGAACGTCGCGCTGTGGAATCTCGCCCGCTTTGCCGAGACACTGCTGCCGCTGCTGGCCGCGACCACCGAGGAGGCCGTCGCCATCGCCGAGGAGGAACTCGACCGCTTCGCGACCGTCTATGCCACGGCTTACCTGGATGGCTTCAGGGCCAAACTCGGCCTTGCAGGCGTAGCGGCCGACGATGCTTCGCTTGTCGAGGATCTCCTTCGGTGGATGCACCAGGCCTCGGCGGACTTCACCGTGTTTTTTCACGGACTTGCCGCAGTGCTTGAGGGCGGCCCGACGCGGGGGTTGCTCGATGCGGCGGGGGTGGCCTTGTCCGCCGAGCCCGGCCTTCTGCACTGGATGAGTCGCTGGCAGGCTCGGCGCGCCGCTGAGGATGTGACGGACGCGGCGGCCGCGGTGCGCCTTCGGTCGGTCAATCCGGCGGTGGTGGCCCGCAACCACCTGGTCGAAGAGGCCATTGCGGCTGCTGAAACCGATGGCGACCTTGAGCCTGCGGGCGCACTGCTCGCGGCCGTCGCGCAGCCGTTCGTGCCGCCTCTCGCCGAGCCGCGCTACGCGCAGGCTCCCCGACCGGAGCAACTCGTGCGCCAGACCTTCTGCGGCACCTGAGGGCGCGGCTATGGGGTCATGCCGATCCTGTATTGGCCGCGCTGCGGTGCCGGGCGGATCATGCGCCTCATGAACCACGCAACGCCTGTCCGTCGCCTCGCCCGCCTTCGTTCCCGCATCGCCGCGCCGTCGCTGCGACCGGTACTCTGGCTCGGCCTGATCGTCTTCTCGGCACTCGCCGCACTGGCCGCGGGGCCGGTCGAGGCGATGACCTGTCTGTCCGGGAGTCTCTGAGCCGCCGGCCTCTCAGTCCCTGCTGCGCGAACGTCGCGCGGCCATTTTGCAGCGCTCGAACCGCTCGCGCAGACCTGCCTCCACCGCGGGATCCACCGCGCCCACGGTCAGCCACTCCAGCGTCAGGTCCTCAAGACTGACCGGCTCGAAGTCCGCACCCAGATTGCGCGACTGCAGCAATCGCTGCATCTGGTACTCGCGGCGCTTCTCGACATCCTCGGCCGGGGTCTCCATATCGGAGGCCAGTTCCGCGCGGATGCACAGCAGCCGCAGCCGCGCCTCGTGGGACTCGCAACTCCCGGCGTCCGCATTTGATTGCACCTGCAGCCAGTGCCGCGCCAGTGTCGTCTTCGCACTCTTGGGCGCGCTCTGCAGAGTGTCGAGCAGCGCCGCAATGTCGGCCGCCCGTGCCGCGAGGGCGGCCTCGTCGGCACCGTTGCCGCGTGCGTGGCCGTAGGCACGGATATCCCCTGCCACCGTCAGCAGCGTCGCCCAGGCCGAGTGCTGGGCCCGCTCCCGGTCAGCCTGCAACGCGTCCTGACAGCGGTCAGCGGCTCTTCCGAAACGCTGGCGCAAGTCGCGCGCCTGGGCGCGCGGCAGATCGAGTGCTTCGAATTCCTGCTGAAGACTCTCTCCCCGGCGCATGCCTTCACGCAAGGCCTCGCCGGTCAGTGTGGCGATGGACTCCACTTCACGCACGAGTTCCGCCGCGCGAGCTGCCGCCGCCGTGAGCGCCGCGCTGCCCGAAGGCGGGACGGTCGAAACGCTTTCAAGCGGGCTCGTGCTCGATACCAGCGCCGCCCGGCAGATCGCCGAAACCGTGCTTCTTGCCCGCATTGCCGGAGAGGACCGGATCGAACTCAGCCTGCCGAGCGAGGACGAGATCATGGCTATCGTCCGCGAGGAGGCCAGGCGTTGGCAGGAGGCGAACGGCGGGCGGCGCGTGAAAACGGACACGCGCACCCTGCAGCAGTTGACCCGCAGCCTGCGCGGAC
>CAXBRZ010000430.1:0-1864 GCA_963978075.1 uncultured bacterium
GGTCTCTGTCCTCGTGCCCACCACGCTGCTCGCCCAGCAGCATTTCCAGAACTTCTCCGACCGCTTCGCCGACTGGCCGATCCGCATCGAAAGCCTCTCACGCTTTCGCTCGTCCAAGGAATCCAAGGCGGTTCTGCAGGGACTGGCCGACGGAACGGTCGACGTCATCGTGGCGACACACCGATTGCTTCAGCCCGGGGTCAAATTCGCACGCCTCGGTCTGACGATCGTCGACGAGGAGCAGCGTTTTGGTGTGCGCGACAAGGAAAAGCTCAAGGCACTGCGGGCGGACGTTGATGTCCTGACGCTCACCGCGACGCCCATTCCGCGCACGCTGAACATGGCGATGGGGGGATTGCGCGACCTGTCCCTGATCACCACACCTCCGGCGGACCGTCTGGCGGTGCAGACGTTTGTGCTGGAGTGGAACGCGGCCACGATCCGCGAGGCCATGCTGCGCGAGATACGCCGCGGCGGACAGATCTACTTCCTGCACAACGCCGTGGAATCCATCGACAGGCGGGCGGCTGAAATCCGCGCGCTCGTGCCCGAGGCCGACATCCGGATTGGTCATGGCCAGATGCGCGAGCGGGAGCTCGAGCAGCTCATGCTCGACTTCTACCACCGGCGCTTCAACGTGCTCATGTGCACCACCATCGTCGAGAGCGGTATCGACGTTCCGACGGCGAACACGATCATCATTGACCGCGCCGACCGGTTTGGCCTTTCACAGTTGCATCAGTTGCGCGGCCGGGTTGGCCGGTCGCACCACCGTGCCTTCGCGTACCTCATCGCGCCGCCCAAGGCGGTTCTCACCGACGATGCCGTGCGCAGGCTGGAGGCCATCGAGTCCCTCGAGGACCTGGGTGCAGGATTTGCACTCGCCACCCACGACCTCGAGATCCGCGGTGCGGGCGAACTGCTCGGCGACGAACAGAGCGGACAGATTTCCGAAGTCGGTTTTGCGATGTACATGGACATGCTGGAGCGGGCCATCAAGTCGCTCAAGGCCGGCAAGACACCCGATCTGGAGGCCCCGCTGCACGCCGGTCCGGAAATTGACGTCCATGCCCCCGCGCTGATTCCAGAAGACTATATGCCCGACGTGCATCTGCGCCTGGTGCTTTACAAGCGCATCGCCGCCGCCAAGGACGAGGCGGAACTGAGCGAACTCACGGGCGAGATGATCGACCGCTTCGGTGATCTGCCCGTGGCGACGGACACCTTGTTCAGGTTGACGAAATTGAAACTTGCCGCAGCCCGTCTCGGCATCAGCCGCCTCGACATCGGCCCCGGCGGCGGACTCGTCGAATTCGGCACGGATCACACGGTGGATCCGGCCAACGTGCTCAGGCTCGTGCAGCGCGAGGCGACGATGTATCGCCTCGACGGGCCCCAACGGTTGCGCTTCGTGCGCAAGGTTCCCGAGCCGGGCGAGCGCATCAAACTCGGCCACGCGCTACTGGACCTTCTGGGGGCGCCGGCGATGTCGCCGACTCCGGCGAAAGGTCCGGCTTCGGCTACACTGAAGCGATGAGCCCTTCCCTAAACCGCCGTGAAGTCATCGCCGCGCTTGCCGCGGCGCTCGGCACGCCGCTGGTGCTTGCCGAGGGTCCGGCCACACCGCCCCCCCCGCCCGTCGGAAGCGCCCGGTACCTGATTGAAATGCTCGCCTTCCATCCGCCGGGTGCCGCGCCGTCGACTGCCTATCCGACGGCCCCGGTCTCGGCGGCTCAGACGCTCGCAGGCCGGGTCGAACCCATGACCCTCGAGCAGGCACAACTGACCGGCGCCAAGGAGGCGTTATTGCGCAAGGGCGGCTTCAAGCTGCTCAATCACCTGCTTTGGGCCGTGATCGTGCCTC
>CAXBRZ010000431.1:0-1844 GCA_963978075.1 uncultured bacterium
CCATGGGCGGTGGCATCGCGATGAACTTCCTCAATGCCGGGATACCCGTGCGGCTCGTCGAAGTGAACGAGGCAGCGCTCGAGCGCGGCGTCCAGGTGATCCGCGGCAATTACGACGCAAGCGCAGCCAAGGGTCGCCTGAGCGCAGAGCAGGTCAGCACGCGCATGGCGCTCCTGCAGGCGTCGACCGAATTGAAGAGCCTCGCCGACTGCGATCTCGTCATCGAGGCGATCTACGAGAACATGGACGCCAAGCTCGAACTCTTCGGGCGCCTCGACACGCTCCTCAAGCCCACTGCGATCCTTGCCAGCAACACCTCCTACCTCGACATCGAGCGCATGGCGCAGGCCACTCAGCGTCCGGGCCAGGTGCTCGGTCTGCACTTCTTCTCACCGGCGAACGTCAACCGGCTGCTCGAGATCATCCGCACGCAGAGTGTCTCGGCGGAGACGCTGGCCACCGGCCTTGCCGTCGCCAAGCGCATCGGCAAGCTCGGCGTCGTGGTCGGCAACGCCTACGGTTTCGTCGGCAACCGCATGCTCGCGCCACGCCAGCGTGAAGCCGACAAGCTCATCCTCGAGGGCGCCCTGCCCTGGGATGTCGACCGGGTACTCGAGGCCTTCGGTCTGCCGATGGGGCCGTTCCGGATGCGCGATCTGGCCGGCATGGACATCGGCTGGAACCGCACCGGCTCCCGTTCCTCGACCGTGCGCGAGATCCTCTGCGAACAGGGCCGTCTCGGCCAGAAGACGAAGTGCGGTTATTACGATTATGACGCCGCGCGCAAGGCGACTCCGTCACCGGTGGCCGAACAGGTGGTGCTCGACTTTGCCGCCCGTGAGGGCTACGTGCGCCGCGCCGTCAGCGACGAGGAGATCCTCGAGCGCTGCCTGTATCCGATGGTGAACGAAGGCGCACGCATACTCGCCGAGGGCATCGCGGAGCGTGCCTCCGACATCGACATGGTCTGGACCACCGGCTATGGCTGGCCCACCTTCACCGGCGGGCCCATGCATTGGGCGGAAGAGGTCGGCCTTAGGCACATCGTCGCGCGCCTGCGTCACTACGAGAGTCTCTACGGCGCAGACTTCACACCCGCCGAACATCTGATTTCGGTCGCCACGTCTGGCGGCACGCTCAAAACCTGATAGCCGAAAGGTCGGCTCTGGGCCTCAAGCACGGCGACGCTCGACGGCGGGCGCCGTATCGACGGACGGTGCCATCCCGAACCACGAGAGCGTCGGGGCCAGCGAGACAACGGAGCCGATGATCAGCAAGGCCGGCGAACCGATGCGCTCCCGCTCGGCAAGAGCAGTCGCACCTTGCAGCGACCCGACCACCACCCGCTGTTCGGGCCGAGAACCGTTTTCGATGAAGGCCACGGGGGTATCGGCGGCGCGGCCGTGGGCAAGAAGTTCCGCCTCGATACGCGCGACGCTGCCGACGCCCATGTAGACGGCAAGCGTATCGGTCTCGCGCGCAAGGCTCGGCCAGTCGACGGCATCGAGCGCCGTCCGGCAGTGCGCGGTCACAAACCGTACCCCTCGGGCATGGTCCCGATGGGTCAGGGGAATGCCGGCATAGGCGCCGCAGGCCACCGCCGCGGTGACGCCCGGCACCACACTGAACGGCACGCCGTGCGCGGCGAGTACCTCGAGTTCCTCACCACCACGGCCGAAGACAAACGGGTCACCGCCCTTCAAACGCACGACACGCTGGCCGGCACGCGCGTGCGCGACGAGAAGTGCGTTGATCTCATCCTGCGGGACCGAGTGATGGCCGGCCGCCTTGCCCACCGGAATGAGCGTCGCCTCGCGCCGCGCCAATGCCAGCACCTCCGCGCT
>CAXBRZ010000432.1:0-1833 GCA_963978075.1 uncultured bacterium
CGGCATAGCGGGCGGGCAGGGCGGGGATGTCGGCCATGGGTGTCGGGCAACTGCGGAAGACCGCGTAAGAATAGCGAATTGGCGCGGCCGTCGCTTGCCGGTCTTGGGCTGTATAGGACAGCGCAATCAAGCACTTGTGATCTTTTTGCAGTGCAATTAAATTTGTTGCGTTGCGCGAGGTATGGCAGACTGTGGGCATGACGTCGGATCTTTCATCCCGTTCCCATCCTGCTGCGTCGAATGAAGGCTCAGCGACTCATCGGGTGGCCGTTGCAGCCGATGCGCCGGAGCCGGGAGCGACGGTTGCCCGCGAGATTGGCGGGCGCAAAGGCCCGGAACCCACCCGGTTCGGTGACTGGGAGCGTGCCGGACGCTGTATCGATTTCTGATCCCAACGCTGCGTGCGGCGGCCGGGGCAGGGTTCCCGCAGGCCGCATGCCGAGGACCTGTGCGAATGACCAAACGCGAAAGACCCCTCTCGCCCCACCTGCAGGTGTACCGACTTGAGTACACCATGGCCTTGTCGGGCGGTCACCGTATCTCCGGCATGGCGCTGGCCGCAGCATTCATCGCATTGGCGGCGTGTCTTGGCGCACTTGCGGCGGGACCGGAATGCTATGGCGTTGTCGCCGGCTGGTTGGGTTCGATCTGGGGCAAGTTGCTTTTTTCTGCCGCGGTCACCGGTTTCTGGTACCACTTCACGACCGGCCTGCGTCACCTGCGCTGGGATGCCGGCATCGGCTTCGAGCGGGCCGAGGCGCGGCGCAGTGCCGTTGTTGCCGTGGTGATGATCGTGGTGCTGAGCGGCCTCAGCATCTGGGCGATCTTCGCTTAAGGGGGCGGTATGAAATCCAAGTCTCCGCTCGGAACGATCCTTGGCCTTGGCGGCCACAGTGGCACCCATCACTGGTGGATGCAGAAGCTGACCTCCATTGCGCTGGCATTGCTGGGGCCGTGGTTCGTGATCACGCTGCTACGTCTTCCTGACTACCAGTATGCGACGGTGCATGCGGCGCTGGCCCGGCCCATGAACGCGGTACTGACATCGCTCTTCCTGATCACGGTGGCGCACCATTCGGCGGCAGGTGTCTCGATCATCATCGAGGACTACGTTCCGTCGAAGCCCAAGAAAATCGCTGCGCTCATCCTTACGCAGTTCCTGCACTGGGTGCTGGCGGGTTATGCCGTCCTCTCCGTGCTCAAAGTGGCGCTCGGGAGCGCGGCATGAGCGGATATCAGTTTACAGACCATACCTACGACGTCGTGGTCGTTGGCGCCGGCGGAGCGGGCCTGCGCGCCATTTTCGGACTCGCGGAATCGGGCCTCAAGGTGGCCGGAGTCACCAAAGTATTTCCGACCCGCAGCCACACGGTGGCGGCTCAGGGCGGCATTTCCGCCGCACTCGGCAACATGGGTGATGGCGACAATTGGCGCTACCATTTCTACGACACCATCAAGGGGTCGGACTGGCTCGGCGACCAGGACGCCATCGAGTACATGACCAAGGAAGCGCCGAGCGCGGTCATCGAACTCGAACATTACGGCGTTCCGTTCTCGCGCACCGAGGACGGGCGCATCTATCAGCGGCCGTTCGGCGGCATGACCACCGAATACGGCAAGGGCATCGCGCAGCGCACCTGCGCGGCGGCCGATCGCACCGGCCACGCCATCCTGCACACGCTCTATCAGCAGTCGCTTCGCAATCACGCCGAGTTCTTCATCGAGTACTTCGCGCTCGACCTGATCATGGACGAGGGCGTGTGCCGCGGCGTCATGGCGTGGAACCTCGACGACGGCACGATCCACCGCTTCCGCGCCCACCAGGTGGCGCTG
>CAXBRZ010000433.1:0-1832 GCA_963978075.1 uncultured bacterium
GCCGGCGCTTTTGGCAAATCGCACCTGAAACTCCACCGCCTCGGCATCGGCGTCAAACTGGGCGCTCAGCGCCACCACCACTTCGGCCGCCTGAATCTGGTTGCGCCACAGGTCGCGCTGCGACTCGCGTGAGGCGGGAGGCGTCTCACCCGGCTCGGACACCAACCGATATTGCAGGCGGCGGGCGCCGTCGAGGTACTCGAGTACCCGACCGTACTCCTCGTCCACCCGGCACAGGTGTGTGATGTAGATTCTCAAGGGTTCGGTATCTGACGCCATCGCCCCACCTCCGTCTGCGGGAATCCACTCTAACGCATCCGCTGTGATAAGCCGCTAGACTGGGCTTCCGGCGGAGAACACCATGCGCCTTCTCGTCTACAACATCCGCTATGCGACGGGCACGGGCCCCTCGTTCCACCTGCCCCTTCCCGGTGCGGGCTACCTCCGGCCCAACCGGCAGGTGCTGGAGGAGATCACGGCGTTCATCCGCCGTGAGGATCCGGACATCGTCGGGCTGGTCGAGGTCGACACCGGGTCGGTGCGCAGCGGCATGATCAACCAGGCGGAATACATCGGTGCCGCGCTGGGCCATTACTCGACCTATGAGTGCAAGTACGGGACCGACTCGCTGAGTTCGCTTGTGCCGATTGTGCGCAAGCAGTCCAACGCCCTGCTCGCGGCACCGCGCGTGCACGGCCAGCGCTTTCATTACTTCGATACCGGCGTGAAGCGCCTCATCATCGAACTTGAGCTCGAGCAGGCGGTGGTCTTTCTCGTGCACCTGTCGCTCAAATACCGAACGCGACAGGAGCAACTGCGCAGCCTGCATGACCTCGTCCGCGCCTCGACAAAACCCGTCATTCTGGCCGGCGATTTCAATACGTTCTTCGGCGAGGACGAAATGTACTTGTTCCGGGAGGCTGCGGGCCTGCGCAGTGCCAACGTGGCAGGCCTCAAGACCTATCCAAGCCACCAGCCGCGGATGGAGCTGGATTTCATCCTGTATGGCGCCGGCCTTGAGGTCAGCCATTTCCGCATTCCGCAGATCCGCCATTCCGACCACCTCCCGCTGGTCTGCGATTTCACAGTCACCTGATGCCTGCGTCCCCGCTGATCCTGCTGTTGGTCTGCGCACTGGTCCTCATCGGCCTGCCCCTCCTGTACCGGCAGCGCAGCGAACGGCGCTGGTACCTTGATATCCGCACACGCGGGATCGCCGTCACCGCGGAGGTGGTTTCCCTGACCTCACTGACAAGGCGCAGCGGAAGCGGCTGGACCGTGAGCGATGACTGGCTCGTGGGTCTGCGCTTTGCCGTTCCAGCGCGCGAGACGCCCGTCGAGGTGACGCTGCAGGTCCGGGGAATAGATATTCGCACTGCGCACATCGGGGTCGGTAGCCAGGTCGCCGTGCGGCACCTCGAACACCTGCCCAGCGAAGCCGTCCTGTGCGACGTGACCTGCCGGCCGGCCTGAGGTGACAAGCGCGCGACTGTGCCGTTAAATGAGTCGGTCGCGCGCCAATAGGACTCCGTCATGCCCCGCCATTCCGATCGCTCCTTGACCGTGCTGGTGTGCGATGACGTGCGCGAGGAGGTCGGTCACAAGTCCACGCTGGTGGGCGTCTATCAAAGCGACCTGTGCGTGCATGAGGCGCCCCTGACGCTGCCGAGGCTGTCATTCTTCTTCCGTGCCTACGCCTGCGGCACACGTCCGTTCAAACAACTCGTCGTGCGCGTGATGAAGGATGGCGAGGACTTCCTGACGGCCGACTTTGCACCGGAAGCGCTGCCAGTGCCCGACCCGGGGGAAGACGGGCAGTACCATGTGCAGAT
>CAXBRZ010000434.1:0-1820 GCA_963978075.1 uncultured bacterium
AGGCGGAACTCGCCGTCATGACGGTGACGGGCGAGGCCGGCGGTAGTGCGATCAAGATCGTCATGAACGGCAAACATGAGGTCAGCCGAGTTTCGATCGATCCGTCGGTCGCCGGCGATGATCGCGAACTTCTCGAAGATCTCGTGACAGCGGCAATCAACGATGCGGTACGCAAGGTCGATGCTGCATCGCAGCAGCGACTGGCGGGCCTGATGGGCGGTATGAACCTGCCGGCAGGCTTCAAGCTGCCATTCTGATCCTGTGCATTACTCGCCTGCGCTAGCGCAATTGATCGCTTCGCTAAGACGTCTTCCTGGCGTTGGCCAGAAGACCGCCCAGCGGATGGCTTTCCATCTGCTTGAGAAGGATCGGGCAGGCGCGGCGGAACTCGCGCGCGCACTTGAAGGCGCGGTGTTGGCGATTGGACAGTGCAAGCGTTGCCGCATGTTGGCGGATGCGGAACTTTGTCCGATTTGTGCGGCGCCGGGACGGGATGCCGCCGTCCTTTGCGTGGTGGAGATGCCCGCCGACGTGGTCGCGGTCGAGCAGTCTGGCAGTTTCCGGGGTCGCTATTTTGTCCTTCTTGGCCACCTTTCGCCCTTGGATGGCGTGGGTCCGGAGGAACTGGGCGTTACGCAGTTCGAGGCGATTTTGCTCGAACGGGCGGTACGTGAGGTGGTGCTGGCCACCAATCCGACTGTAGAAGGCGATGCGACCGCGCACTACCTGGCGGAACTCTGCGCCCGGCACGGTGTGCATGCGAGCCGTATCGCCCACGGTGTGCCGGTCGGTGGCGAACTCGAATATGTCGACGGCGGAACACTGGCGCACGCTTTGGCCGGGCGCTTGCCCATGGCTTGAGAACCTTGATCCGCGATGGGTTTGTGTGCTCAACGAAGATGACTATGATCGCCGCGGTCTCGTTGCATGAGGGGGAATTCGAGTGAAAACCATCACCGTATGTACGGGAAAGCTACACCGCGTAAGGGTGACCGAGGCTCGCCTGGACTACGAGGGCAGCATCACGCTCGACCCTGTCCTGATGGAAGCCGCCGGAATCATGCCGTACCAGCTGGTGCACATTAACAGCATGGCCAATGCGGTTCATTGGGAGACCTATGCGATCCCTGGCAAGACGGGGAGCGGTGAGGTTTGCCTGAATGGGTGCCCTGCGCGGCTTTTCCAGCCCGGGGATCAGGTGATCATTTTGTCGCTGGAACAGATGACCCGCGAGGAAGCGATCGGACTGAAACCAAAAGTGATTCTGGTGGATGCCGCCAACCGGATCCGTTCAGCCGACTGACAACGAGGCGACTGTCTGCGGCCGGGCGGCCAGACGGATTCACCGCAATACGCTAACGCAGGCGGGGTGGTCGCCGCGCCGGAAAGCGCTCCTCAAATTCCTTGGCGAGTTGATAGAGGTGACGATAACTTCCATAGCGACGGGCTGAGAGGGTGCCGTCCGTGGCGGCCGACCGCACCGCGCATCCGGGTTCGGTCAGATGGCGACAATCCTGAAACTTGCAATCCGCCGCGAGACGGTGGATCTCGCGGAAACCCGAGCCCACGGCCGCCGGAACGGGAAGGGGAGGTGCGTAATCGCGCACCCCCGGCGAATCGATCAGTCGGCCATTGCCTGGCAAGTCGTGCATGGCAGCATGGGTGGTCGTATGGCGGCCTTCTTCGGTGGCGCTTGAGATTTCCTGAGTGACGGCGCGGGCCGAAGGCACGAGCGCGTTCAGCAGGCTCGATTTTCCGGTGCCGGACTGTCCCACCAGAACCGACGTGCTGCCGCCCAGCAACCGCTGCAGGGCATCGAT
>CAXBRZ010000435.1:0-1814 GCA_963978075.1 uncultured bacterium
ATGCGTCGCCAAGGTCATGAAAGTCCATCAATTCAAGGAGATGCAAAACCTCCGCATCGGCGGACGCAAATGCCGCGGCCAGTTCACGCAGGCTGGGGGCCCCGAGCGTCGTGAATGCGAAATACCCTCGTGGCTTGAGAACGCGGCGGACTTCGCCCAACAGCGCCTCGGGTTGCGGCAGCCCCGGCAGGAGCATCGAGGCGACCACGAGGTCCACGCTCCCATCCGCGACAGGCAAGGCGGTCGCGTCGGCCTCAAGGCACTCGAATTTCCGCCACCAGCCGCGCGCGCGCGTGGCGGCACGCAACATCTCGGGCGACTGATCGACGAGCGTCACGGCAGCTTTGGGAAACTGGCGCACCAACGCCCGGGCGCCGAGCCCCGGGCCGCCCCCAAGGTCCAGTATCGTCTGCACTTTCAGTTGCACCGGCTGCAGCCTGCGCAGGAGTTCGCTGCGCGCCTGCGCGTGCAGGAACGCGGCCGTCGCAAAATCGGGTATCGCCCGGGCGATGCGCCGCTCATTCACGCGGCGCAGGTGTGCGTCGGGAGTGGCCATCAGGCGAGGAACTCCGTGACAGACGACTCCACCACAGCCGGGTGCGACAGGAACGGCGCGTGCGCCGCGCCGTCGATGACCTGACACCGTGCTGCGTCAATCAAGGCGCCCAGCGCCTTGACGCCCTCAGGGGGAGCGATCCGGTCCCGATCACCGGCCAGCAGCAGTGTCGGGCAGCGGATTGCTCTGGCGCTGGACCGCAGATCGACCGAACGGAGAATCTCGAGTCCCGTCTGCAGGGCGGCCGGGTTGGGAGCGGCTTGCGAGTCGAGGTGCTGGCGCAGGCTGCGCAGGGCCGCCAGCGGGTTGTCATCCCCGCGCACCTCCACCGACAGGAAATCCTGCACGGCAGCTCGCCAGTCGGTCGTCAGACGGCGGGCCAGTGTCTGCAGCAGCACAGGATCGGCGGCCGACTGGAAATCGCGCCGCTTCACACCGACCGCGGCGGTGGCGATCAGGACGAGCCGGGTAACCTGCTGGGGAAACAGGCGGGCCAGATGCTGCGCCACATAGCCACCAAGCGACCATCCGACCACGGCGCAGCGACCGGGAAGGTGGGCCGCGACAAGCCGGCTCCAGCCCTCGAGATCTCCGGCGCCACGGCTCCAGCCGGACCGGCCGTGCCCAGGTAGATCAACAACATGAACGCGATAATGGCGTACGAGGCGCTCCGCGAACTCGGCAAAGATGCCGCCGTGCAGGCCCCAGCCGTGCAGCAGCGCCACGTCCGGCCCTGCGCCCCTGCTCGCTCGGTGCAGGCTCACCGCTCAGCCGGCAACCGCGCTGATGCCGGGGCCGTCTCGCCGACAAGCGTTCCCTGCGCGCCGACGCCTACGCCGGCCGCATTGGCCTCATCGGTATCTATATGCATCTCCAGACGGAACCGGTCGCTCACCCGGACCCTGACGTCCGCGAAAGTCAGTGACCGCCCACCTGGCGTCCCCGCGCTGATCGCCACGGTATCGCCATCGCCGACACCATAGAGCGCCGCGTCCTGCGGGGTCATGTGGACATGTCGCAGCGCACAAATGACCCCTTCGCGCATCTCGATGCTGCCATGAGGACCTTCGAGGCGCAGACCGGGGGAGTCCCCGATGTCGCCCGACTCCCTGACCGGCGCCGCGACGCCGAGGAAAAAGGCGTCGGTCCTGGAAATCTCCACCTGGTCATGAAAGCGCTCGGGTCCCACGACGCGAACCCGCTCGAATGTGCCCTTGGGTCCCACCACCCGAACCGATTCCTGGGCTGCAAACTGCCC
>CAXBRZ010000436.1:0-1772 GCA_963978075.1 uncultured bacterium
GCCGACGGGGGGTGCCGCATACGGGATGCCATACCATGCCCGCGCGCCTCCGGCCGTCATCGTGCCGCGCAACGCCCCCTCCGCGACCTGCACGTCGAGCGCCGAGACCGGTGGCTGCGGTGCCGCCATGACGGTCCCGCAGACCGCACAGGAAAACAGCGACAGCATCAGCAAGGTACGGATCGGCAACATCACGGTCTCCGAAAGATGGGCGAGAAGTGTCGCGCAGGGCAGGGGTCGTGGCTACACCGTCTGCCCCTATGCCCCCCATCTCGCGTACCATGGCGCATCGCCCCAAGGATGTCATGTGATGCACGCCAACCGACGCCTTCCGCCGTGGACGCAACTCCCGATCCTCGCCTGTTTCCTCGCGCTACCCCTGATATCCGGCCCGGCGCGGGCAGTCGCCCTTGGTGTCGTCGCGGATCCGTGCGTCGGCGTGCCGATCGAGCCGACCGCTGACCACAAGGCCAGTGGCGACTGGTACGAACGGTGGATGCACGAATGGCTGGCGCTCGACTGGGGGCAGCGCTGCCGCTACCAGGGCGAGAACCGCGCGCTGCCGCCCGCCACCGCGAATCGCGTGGTATTCATCGGCGACTCGATCACGGAGGGCTGGAAGCCGGCCTTGCCCAGTGCCTTTGACGCACAGAGGCTCGATCGCGGCATCAGCGGCCAGACCACCGAGCAGATGATCGTGCGGTTCCGCCAGGATGTGATCCGACTGCATCCGGCCGTGGTGCACATCATGGCCGGTACCAACGATGTTGCCGGCAACCGAGGTCCCACCACGCTCGACCAGATCGAGGACAACCTTGCGACGATGGCCGAGGCGGCCCATGCCGCCGGCATCCGCGTCGTGCTGGCATCAATACCCCCGGCGGCGGGCTTTGGCTGGTCTCCGGAGCTGCACGATGTGGCCGCAAGCATCCGCACGCTGAACGAGTGGATCAAGACCTACGCCGCACAGCACCACCACGTGTACGTTGATTACCACAGCGCGCTCGCGGACGACCGTGGCGGACTGCCGTTGCGCTACTCCGAGGATGGCGTGCATCCCAACACGGCGGGCTACCAGGTGATGCAGCCCTTGGCCGAACAGGCCGTCACGGCGGCCTTGAAGCGGTCTTCCAAGCGCTAGTGGCAATCGGCACCGGCGGGCAAACGGAAATAAGCGTCGTCACTCGGCGCGGACGACTCAAGGCTCGGTGGCGGTGGCTTGTGCAATCACCTGCAGAAACGCCGCACCGTACTGCACGAGCTTGGTGCCGCCGACGCCGTGAACGGCCAACATCGCTTGCGCGGTCGTCGGGCGCTGCAGCGCCATGTCCTGTAGCGTGCGGTCGCTGAAAATCACGTACGCCGGCACACCGCGTTCGTCCGCCAGCTGCTTTCGCAGCGCACGCAACTGATCGTATAACCCGGCCTCGGCCCCTGCCTCCTCCTCGGGCAACGCTGCCGAAACCCGCGCGGTCGGGGATCGCTGACCGGCAATCGTCCGCCGCACTTTCGCGGCCGCCGTTTTGGCGAGGCTCAGGACATCGAGCTGTGCGCAGACGGCGCAGGACTCACCACAGTCCTCGATCCACTCGTCGAAATAGCCGGCCAAACCGCGCCACTGACAGCCCGACCCGTCGGCAAGCCCATACATCTGCCGGATGGAGGTCCGCTGCTGCTCGACCAACGCGGAATCCTCGTTCTGCGAATTCTCCGCCATCGCGTCCAGCGCCATGACATCGGCCCACGAGTAAAAGAGGACGCAGTCCGCCAGG
>CAXBRZ010000437.1:0-1747 GCA_963978075.1 uncultured bacterium
AGTGACGCGCGAGGCGGCCACCGAGTTCTCCTTCTTCCTCGCCATCCCCACCATGGCAGGGGCGACCGCGCTTGATCTTTTCAAGGCCCGCCATGACCTCGCGATGGCCGGGGGTGGACTGATCGCCGTGGGCTTTGTGGTCGCGTTTGTCTCGGCTTTGCTGGTGGTCCGGGGACTCGTCCGTTTCGTCAGCCGTCACGGCTTTGGACCGTTTGCCTGGTACCGCATCCTTGCCGGCGCAGTGATCCTCTATTTCCTACGCTGATCGGGCTCGGCGCGACGATCACCCCCGCAGGCCTCGCACGACTGCTGTCCGGCCCACCAGATCAGCACACGGTCCGGAACGCGGCCGGCGAGGCGACGGCCGAGCGAGGCGCGCACCTTCAGGGGCAAGAGCATCCGTAGCGACTGCGCGACCGCGAGGCTCACGATCAGGGCGACGATCGTCCGCTCGATCATGGGGCACCCGTCAGCCAGAGTGCGAGATGGTAGGTAAGGCCGGCCGCCGCATACGCCGCCGCAAACATCACTGCCGTCACGAGCAACGGATACCGCCAGGTACCCGTCTCGCGCCGTATGACCGCGAGGGTCGACAGGCACTGCGGCGCATAGACATACCAGGCGAGGAGCGCAAGTGCGGTCGGCAACGTCCAGGCACGGGCCACGATGGGCGTCAGTGCGCCGGCGACATCCGAACCGGTCGCGGAGAGCGAGTACACGGTACCGAGCGCCCCGACCGCCACTTCACGCGCGGCCAACCCCGGTACCAGCGCGATCGAGATTTGCCAGTTGAAGCCGATCGGCGCGAACACCTGCGCCAACAGGGCGCCAATCCGTCCCGCAAAACTCCACTCGATCGCGGGTCCGGCGTACCCCGGCGGCGCCGCCGGCACGGTGGAGAGGAACCACAGCACGATCATGAGGGCGAGAATCGTCGTCCCCACCCGGCCGACGAACACGGTGATGCGCTGCCACAGGCCGATGCGCAGGTTGCGAAGGCTCGGCCAATGGTAGGCGGGCAGTTCCATCTGCAGCGGATGCAGGGCGCGCCCGCCACGCACACGTTGCAGCAGGAAGGCCGCAAGAAAAGCTGACACCACGCCCGCCAGGTAGAGCACGAAGAGCACCAGCCCCTGCAGTCCGATCCCAAGGCCGATGTCCAGCGGAGGAATGAACGCCGCAATCAGCAGCGCATACACCGGCAACCGTGCCGAACAGGTCATGAGCGGCGAGATCATGATGGTGACGAGACGATCCCGTGCGTTGGGGATGGTACGGGCGGCCATGATGCCCGGCACCGCACACGCAAAACTCGACAGCAACGGAATAAAGGAACGGCCCGACAGGCCGACGACGCCCATCAGACGGTCCAGCAGGAACGCCGCACGCGGCAGGTAGCCCGAGTCCTCGAGAATGAGGATGAACGCAAAGAGGAGCACGATCTGCGGCAGAAAGACCAGTACATTGCCCGCCCCCGCGAGCACCCCATCCACCAACAGGCTGCGCAGAAGGGACGGTGGCATCGCACCGTTGATCAGCCCCGCCAGATGCGCCACCGTCGCCGTCAGCGCGTCCATGAACGGGCGCGCACCGGCGAACACGGCCTGGAACATCGCGAACAGGGTGATGGCCAGGATGAGCGGACCCCACAGCGGGTGCAGCACGACCGCGTCGATCCGGTCGGACGGCGTGTCCACCGGCGGCGCCAGACGGCCGACCGCGGCGAGCACCCTTTCGACCTCACGCT
>CAXBRZ010000438.1:0-1743 GCA_963978075.1 uncultured bacterium
AAATAGGTCCCGGGGGTCAGGACGCACGCGGCGATCAGGGCCATCGTCGCGACGAGCGACTCCGTGAGCATCGCCCCGTAACCGATGAAGCCCGCGTCCGCCTCGTTCTCGAGCAGCTTCGGAGTGGTGCCACTGGCGATGAGGGAGTGGAAGCCGGAGATGGCGCCGCAGGCGATCGTGATGAACACGAAGGGGAAGATCTTGCCAGCGAAAACCGGCCCGCTGCCATCGATGAAGCGGGTGAAGGCGGGCATTTGCAGGGGCGGGAGCGTCACCAGGATGCCCAGCGCGAGTGCCACGACCACGCCGATCTTGACGAACGCCGAGAGGTAGTCACGCGGCGCGAGCAGCAACCAGACAGGCAGCACGGAGGCGAAGAACCCATACACCATGATCGCGAGTGCGAGGGTCGTACCCGTGAGCGTGAAGGTCGGGGCGAGCGCAGGATTCTCCGCGACCCACCGACCCGCGTAGAGCGAGAAGACGAGGAGAATCAGTCCCATCGCGGTCGTCTCGAGGACCTTGCCGGGGCGCAGATACCGGAGGTAGACGCCCATCAGCATGGCAATGGGAATGGTGAGCGCGATGGTCACCGTGCCCCACGGACTCGACTTGAGCGCATTGACGACGACCAATGCCAGCACCGCGATCAGCACCACCATGATCCCCAGGATCGCGATGAGCGCGGTGATGCCGGCGACGGGTCCGATCTCGTCTTTGGCCATTTGGCCGAGGGACTTGCCGTCGCGTCGGATCGAGGCGCAGAGGATGACGCAGTCCTGCACGGCGCCTCCGAGGGCCACGCCGACCACGATCCAAATGAATCCGGGGAGGAAGCCGAACTGGGCGGCCAGGGTCGGGCCGACGAGCGGCCCTGGTCCCGCGATGGCCGCGAAGTGGTGTCCGAAGACGATCCACTTGTTGGTCGGGACGAAATCTCGTCCGTCGGCCAATCGCTCGGCCGGCGTGGCGCGTGTGGCGTCGAGCGCGAAGATCTTCGCCGTGATGATCTTGCGGTAGAACCGGTAGGCCACCAGGTAGGTGCAGATGGCCGCGGTGAGGAGCCAGCCGGCGGAGACGCTCTCTCCACTGCGGAGGGCGAGGAAGGCGAAGGCACCGGCGCCGGTCAAGGAGACGAGGGCCCAGGCGATGGCTTTGAGTGTACGCATCCGGAGAAGATGCAGAACCGCATAGGGGGTCGCAACCGGTCGCACGGTGTTTTCGGCCATGGGCGGTCGTTATCTTTCGATTTCCCGAGCCAAGGTCTCCGTGCGTCGAAATCTTCCTCCTGTGGTCGCGCTGTTGATCGCCCTTTCCCGGGTGACGTTGGCGCAATCCGGTGGGGGGGCGTCGATGGTGGCCGCGGAGGCTCCGACAGGAGCACTGGCGGGATTCGCGGGGCAGCGTGTGCTGGTCGTGCCCGTGCAGGCCTTTCGGGCCGACTCGGGGGTGACCCCGAGCCGTGCGACATGGGATGGGATGCGACGGGGGTTCGACGATTCCCTCGGCGCGGCGATCGCGGCGACCGGGATCGGGAAGCGGTGGGGCTACGCGGCCGACGTCGTGCAGTATGCGAAGCGCAACGTGATGTATGCGGGCGATCCGTTCGCGCTGGGCGCGCAGTCCCTGGCGGGTGCGTCGCTGAAGGTTGGGGATCAGCTCCCGGAGATGGTCGCGTCGAGCCTACGGCCGCTGATCGCGCTCGGCGACACGCGTCTCGCCCTCGTGCCGGTGTACCTGCAG
>CAXBRZ010000439.1:0-1717 GCA_963978075.1 uncultured bacterium
TTGTCGGACTGAATCTCGACTCCAGTCAGCGTATGCCCTTCCGGCTTGGCCTCGACAACGCCGACCGCTCGGCCGTCGGCGTACAGCAGGTAGTCCGCCTCCCCCGTTGCGAGGGGAAACTCACGCACCGCGACTCCCACACCCGCTCCCAGATTCATGGACCGATAGTCCTGCACCTGCCAGCCGGCGGCACGCAGTTTGTCGTACGTGGCAATCGTGTAATCGCTGCCCTGACAGGTAACGATGACGTCCATCGATTTGAGCGCATCGATGGAACTCGCATCCTGCAGCGGCCCCGTGTCGCGTCCAATGGATGGGCCTTTGCCGCCCACCTGCGACGTCGTAAAGAAGACCGGCTCGATATGATCGAAATCGCGCTCGGCCTGCATGCGGTGCATCAGCACCGATCCGACCATACCCCGCCAACCGACAAATCCCGTACGCATCATGATTGCACTCAAATTAGTTTGTAACGCCGCCTCATGCGATCAGTTGACCCGGCCGGCCTACTTCATCGCCGCGACGACCGCATCGCCCATTTCGATGGTGCCGACCTTGCGCATTTCGGTTTCGTAGATGTCCGCCGTGCGATACCCCTGACGCTCCAGCGCCCAGCCATCGGTGGCTGCGGACCCGTGGCTCTGCACATGCATTGTGCTCAGGCGCTTGCTGGCAGCCTTTTGCACCAGTTGCTCGGCCTGTTGGGCCGTCAGGCGCATCGCAAAGCGCGTCCAGCGCTTTTGCAGCAGCGGGCGGATGTCGGATTCAAAGGTGCCCGCAACCGCCTGAGCAGCGGCGGCGATGAAGAGTGCGAGGATTGCAAGGACTCGTACAACCCAACAATATTCGACGGCATGCAAGGGAGGGCATGATGACATTTTTGCCAGCAGCAGTGGTAGCCATGGTCATGGTCGCTTTGGTGATTGTGGTTACCGTGTTTCATATCTGACAGGCGTAGTTGGCCGGGGCGCAAGCCCCGGCCAGCACGGCCAAGGCAAACAAAATGGCTGGGCGGCTAAGCTTGCGCTGCCTGCCTGTGCCATTTTGTTTGCCTTGGGCAGCACGTGGTACACGGCGGGGCTATCTATCTGCGTACTATGTCGGACACTAATAACTAGCCTGACATGTACTGTTGTCCTCATGAGCGGGAGAGAGAGCCCGCGCATGGGTAGTAACGGGCTGCGTACTATGTCGGACAGGGCATACTACCTATCCTGATACTGTTCTACCCGTGAGCGCAACCGCGTTCACGGCAGCAAACAAGGAAGGAACCACAATCTCATGGCTCATGACCTTGAGACACGCGAAGGGCAAGTTACCTTCGCGCTGCGCGGAGCACCCGCGTGGCACAACCTCGCGCAGCACATCTTCGGCGAGGAGGAGCACGTCACTACGGCTGAAATGCTGGACGCGGCGCTGCTCTCCGGCTGGGATGTGCGCTTGGAGGAAATCGCAGTCCCGGAAGGGTACAACGCTCACAAGAGTGCCTTCTGGGTCGTGCGCAACAATCCCTTCGACAAGGCTCAGCGAGATGTGCTGGGCACGGTCGGAGAGCGTTACCGTACCTACCAGAACGAGGACCTGTTCGCTTTCGGCGACAGTATCCTTGACGGCGGTGCAGTCTGGGAGAGCGCAGGCTCTATCAAGAACGGCACCAAGGTCTTCGGGTCGCTTCGGCTGCCCAAGGAGATGGTCCTCGACCCGCAGGGAAGAGCCG
>CAXBRZ010000440.1:0-1706 GCA_963978075.1 uncultured bacterium
AAAACTTGCCTATACCGAATCAGCAGATCGCGAAGGAAGAAGCTGTATAGCAGTTCGCGCGATTGCCAACCTTCTCGCAGTTGCCCCAGCCCCCAGATGTCCCGCTGGCCGTAGTCGGTGATCTTGCCGTAGCTCGTCGCCGACACCAGGGTCGCAGGCCCGAGGTCCCAGTCCACGTTCAAGGAGGAGTACTGGACCTTGTACTCGAGCTTCTCCGGCCACAGGGTGCCGTACCGGTAGCCGTTGACGAGGTCAAACTGGTTCACCGGCGGCGACGCCGGGGTCGCGGCCGCGCCGACCACCTCGACGGAATTCTTGGCCCCCGCCTTGATGTTCTCGTTCAGGAACATGGCACGCATCGTGAGCGTATCGGTGGGCTTCACCAGCAGCGAGGCACGCACCGACTGGCGTTTGGCGCTGTTGGCGTCCTTTTCACCCGTGAGTTGGTTGTCCACCCACCCCGGCGTGTCGTCGGAGACGGCACTGACGCGCAGTGCGGCGATATCGCCCAAGGGCAGGTTGACCACGCCCTTCACCGAGCCCTTGCCGTTGCCGCTCTCGGTGCTGGCATAGCCGACCTGCAACTGGCCTTCGAACTTGCCGAGCACCGGCTTGTTGGTCACGTACTTGATGAGGCCGCCCTCGGCCGCGGCACCGTACAGCGTACCCTGCGGACCGCGCAGGACCTCGATGCGGGCGAGGTCAAAGGTGTCGATGCTGGTGCCGAAGAAGGCGCCGTCCGCCTGCGCGCCGGACATGAACATCGGGATGTCATCGATGGTGGTGGCCACCGTCGCGCCGACGCTGCCGACATTCTGGCCGCGCAGGATGATGCGCGTGGCGCTCGCGTCCTGCGCCTGCAGCGAGAGCCCTGGGATCTGGGTGGCAAGGTCCTGCAGGCCATTGTCGACGCGCCGCGCGAGGTCATCGCCGGTAATCGCCGAAATGCTCATGGCGACGTCCTTCAGTTTTTCCTCGCGCTTCGTGGCGGTCACGACAACGTCCTCAAGTGACGCCATGGAGGCGCCGCCTTCCGCGCCGAGCGCCGGTCCCGCCAGGCCAAATCCAGCCGACAGCATCGCCAGCCGCAGTACTGTTGATCGCATGAGTCCATCCCCCGTAGGCATTGGGTGTTGTATGAATGCGTGCCCGACCCGGCGTGCCGCCGGCCCGACTCCCTGCTCCGGACTCTATGACGGCCGGATGTGCTGTTGCAACAAAAACTTTCCAAATCGGAAACTTCTGCCGAAACCGTGTTGTTTACCAACCACGATCAATCTACAGTGACCCGACGCTGCAAGGAGAGCCCATGCCGACCCAATCGCCCGCCCGTCCCGGTGCCGTCCTGCGCGCGGTCCGCACGCGCAGGGACTGGACGCTCGCGGAGGTCAGCCGGCGCACCGGCTTCCCCGTCTCGACGCTGTCCAAAATCGAGAACGACCGGGTCTCGCTGACCTACGACAAGCTGACGCGGCTGAGTGCGGGACTCGGGGTCGACATCTCGCTGTTCTTCAGCGGCGTCGCGGATGCCTCGGAGCCAACGAGCACCCCTGGCCGGCGCAGCATCACCCGGGCCGGAGAGGGCCGCTCGATCGAGTCGAAGACCTACTCCCACGTGTATCCGGCGGCCGATCTCTTAAGCAAGAAAATGATTCCGATCGTGGTCGAACTGCGGGCCCGCACGCTCGAGGAGTTCGGCGACCTCG
>CAXBRZ010000441.1:0-1685 GCA_963978075.1 uncultured bacterium
GTAACCCACCGCCAGTTTCGCAGCGACCTTGGCGATCGGAAACCCGGTCGCCTTGGAGGCCAGCGCCGAGGAGCGCGAGACACGCGGGTTCATTTCGATGACGAGCACGCGGCCATCGTGCGGGCTCACCGCAAACTGCACGTTGGAGCCGCCGGTATCGACACCGATCTTGCGCAACACGGCGATCGAGGCGTCGCGCAGGCGCTGGTATTCCTTGTCCGTCAGGGTCTGGGCAGGCGCCACCGTGATCGAGTCACCGGTGTGCACGCCCATCGGATCGACGTTTTCGATCGAGCAGATGATGATGCAGTTGTCCGCTGAATCGCGGACGACTTCCATCTCGTATTCCTTCCAGCCGAGCACGGACTCTTCGAGCAGGACTTCCGAGGTCGGCGAGGCATCGAGCCCGCGGGCAACGATCGTCTCGAACTCCTCGCGGTTGTAGGCGATCCCGCCGCCGCTGCCGCCGAGCGTGAAGGAGGGACGTATGACGGTCGGATAGCCGATCTCCGCCTGCGTTGCGAGCGCCTCCTCCATCGAGTGGACGACGTGCGCCCTCGCGGTCTCAAGGCCGATGTCCTTCATGGCCTCGCGGAACAGCTCGCGGTCCTCGGCCATGTCGATGGCCTCGCGTGACGCGCCGATGAGCTCACAGCCAAACCGCTCGAGCACGCCCTCCCGAACGAGGTCAAGCGCGCAATTGAGCGCCGTCTGTCCACCCATCGTGGGCAGGACGGCATCCGGACGCTCCTTCTCGATGATGCGGGCAACGGTACGCCACTGCACCGGTTCGATGTAGATGGCGTCTGCAGTCTCCGGGTCCGTCATGATCGTGGCGGGATTGGAGTTCACCAGGATGACCCGGTAGCCCTCCTCGCGCAGCGCCTTGCAGGCCTGCGCACCGGAGTAGTCGAATTCGCAGGCCTGGCCGATGACGATCGGGCCTGCGCCGATGATCAGGATGCTTTTAAGGTCTGTACGTTTGGGCATGGGTGCGCAGTCTCGTCAGGCGGTCTGGGCGCGACCGGTACGCGCGACCATGAGATCGACAAAGTGGCCGAACAGGCCCGCGACGTCGTGCGGACCGGGGCTGGCTTCGGGATGCCCCTGGAAACTGAATGCCGGACGATCGGTGAGTTCGATGCCCTGCAGCGAGCCGTCGAAAAGCGATCGGTGTGTGGCCCGCACATTCGCCGGCAGCGTCGCCTCGTCGACGGCAAAGCCATGGTTCTGGCTCGTGATCAGCACGCGTCCGCTGGCCAGTTCCTGCACCGGATGGTTCGCGCCGTGGTGGCCGAACTTCATCTTCATCGTCCGGGCGCCAGCTGCAAGTCCGAGGAGCTGGTGGCCAAGACAGATGCCGAACACCGGGATCCCCGTATCAAGAAAGGTCTTGATGGCGGCGATCGCGTAATCGCACGGCTCGGGATCGCCCGGGCCATTGGACAAAAACACGCCCGCCGGACGGTACTTCAGCGCTTCGGCCGCCGGGGTGTGCGCCGGCACCACCTGCACCCGGAAGCCCTTCTGGCGAAGGCGGCGCAGGATGTTGTACTTCATCCCGAAATCGTACGCGACGATGGGAATGTCGGCCGGCGGCAGCGGCTTGCGCACCGCGCGGGCGTTCGCCGGCTGGTTTTCCTGGGTCAACGCGAAGGCCGCGCTGTCGCGATCCTCGGGATCCC
>CAXBRZ010000442.1:0-1680 GCA_963978075.1 uncultured bacterium
GCCGGAAGCCTCTGCCGCGGCGGCACTCGCGCAACGCATCGAGAACCTTGTCCGGCGTCGCGAGGAAACCCCATGAGAACGACCCTCCACGACCTACTGCGCTGTCCGCGGTGCGGGCAGCCCCTTCAGGGCGCCGCGACCGATCCTGAGTTGATCTGCCGGGCGGAGCGGTTGGCTTATCCGGTGGCCGACGGCATTCCGATGCTCCTGCCCGAGCACGCCCGCGTCCTTGGGGCGGAGGTCGCGGGTTCATGACGTTTCGTGTGGTCATTCCGGCCCGCTACGCCTCGACGCGACTTCCCGGCAAGCCGCTGCTGCCGATCGCCGGGCGGCCGATGGTCGAGCATGTCTGGCGGCGTGCGTCTCTGAGTGGCGCGGACGGTGTACTGATCGCGACCGACGACGAGCGGATCGAGGCGGCGGCGCGGGCGTTTGGCGCCGAGGTGATCATGACCTCGCCGACGCACCCCTCGGGCTCCGACCGACTGGCCGAAGTGGTCGGACGGATGGGCTGGAGTGACGAGACCATCGTGGTGAACGTGCAGGGCGATGAGCCTCTGCTGCCGCCGGCCAACGTGGCGCAAGTCGCCGCTTTGCTGGAGAAGCATCCGGGCGCGGCGCTTGCGACCCTCATGACGCCGTTGACGGAACCGGCGGATTTCGAGGACCCTAACGTCGTGAAAGTGGTGGCGGACCACCGCGGCCGTGCGCTTTATTTTTCGCGGGCGCCGATTCCGTGGCCGAGGGACGGAAGGCCGCCCGCCGGGACAAGGCTGGGATGGCGTCACATCGGCCTGTATGCCTACCGGGTAGGTGCCCTGAAAGGTCTTGCGGCGATGGCGCCGACCGGGCTTGAACTGGCCGAGAAACTGGAGCAACTGCGCGCGCTGGAATGCGGGATGGCGATAGCGATTGCCGAGGCGGGTGAGGTTCCCGGACCCGGGGTCGATACGCCCGAAGACCTTGCAAGGGTCGCGCGCCACCTGCAAACCTTGCGTGACGGGGGCTGAGGTCAACCGCAAGGGCGGTTGTACGTTGTCCTCATGACTTGCGGCCGCGCGCAGGCGCGGTAATCATGCACACAGACATCTGCACTGGGACGAGGAGTCGGACATGAGAATTCCACGACTGATCCTGGCCACCGTTGGGGTGGCGATCCTGGCGGGCTGCGCCGGCGGGCCGAGTGTCCGCACCAACGTCGATGCGGCGGCGGATTTCGGCGCCTACCGGACCTATGGATTTGTGGCCCAGCCGGGGACCGACCGGGGCGAGTATGCAACGCTGGTCACCCGTGTCCTCAAGGCCGCCGTGGCGGCGGAGTTCGAGAAGCGCGGCTACCACCCGTCGGAGACACCGGACCTCCTGGTCAATTTCCAGGGTCACTCCGAGGACAAGCAATCGGTGGATGGCATGGTGGTGGGGGCGGACTTCCGCCGGGGGCTCGGGTGGGGCCTTGGTGGCCGCTACGGCGGTGAGTTCAGTTGCTATCGCGACGTACGCGACGTGACGCAGGGAACGCTCAACATCGACGTGATCGACCGCAACCGCAAGGCGACGGTCTGGGAAGGAACACTTGCGCGTGAACTGACCAGCGACGAGAAGAAGGACCTCATCAAGTCCCTGCCGGCGTTGGCGGGTTCCGTGCTGAAGGCTTATCCGTATGTGGCCGGCCAGACGGCT
>CAXBRZ010000443.1:0-1640 GCA_963978075.1 uncultured bacterium
GAGGGTCGGCGCGTGCCGGTGGTGGGTTGCCTGCTCGTAGGCGTACGCATACCGCAGCAGGGAAGATTCGCCGAACGCCGGACCGAAGAGGGTCAGGCCGGCCGGCAGGCTGCCGTGCGTCACGCCCATCGGTACCGTGATGGCAGGCCATCCGGTCTGTGGCGAGAGAATCTGGCTGTTGTCTCCGGCCGGACTCTCAAGGTCGCCGACCCGACGCGGTGCGTTCGACCAGGTGGGGTACACGAGGGCATCGAGGCGCTGCGTGCGCATCACCTGGTTCAGCGCCTGGCGCAGTTTTTCCTTCGGCGGATCGGTATAGACGCTCGAGCAGGGCGTGCGCCGGTCTTCCGGATCGGTGGGGGGCGCCACCGCACTGCGCAGCAAGGCTTCGTTCGCGGGCAGATAGAGACCTGAGGCCAGCACTTCCTGCAGCGAGTGCACCGGAGCCTGCGGCGCCCGGTCCCTTAGATACTTCTCAAGGTCCTGTGCAAAGTCGCCGCACCAGATGCCGCGGGTGAGTGCGTCGTAGTCCGGAAGGTCGACAGGGTCGACGATCTCGGCTCCCGCGGCGTGCAGGTCCTTCAGCGCCTGTGCAAACACTTGGCCGATCTCGGGATCCGTGCTCGGTGTGTCCACGTACCGACGAAACACCCCGAGCCGGACTCCTGCGAGTCCCTTGCGGTCGAGGGACGCCCGATAGTCTTTCGGACGCCGGTTCGCAGCGTAATGACTGTCCGGGTCCTCGGGATCGGGGACGGCCAGCACATTCATTAGAATCGCAGCATCCTCGACACTGCGCGTCATCGGGCCGCCGACGTCGTTGCGGGCGAAGAGGGGAACGATGCCTGTGCGGCTGGTGAGACCGATGCTCGGACGCAGGCCGACGAGCGCGGTATGCGAGGAGGGCCCGCGTATCGAATTGCCGGTGTCGCTTCCGAGCCCTACGGCCCCAAATCCTGCCGCGACGGCCGCGGCGGTGCCGCCGCTTGAGCCGGCGGGCACGCGGCTTGGGTCGTATGGATTGCGTGTGACGCCGGCGATGGAACTCTCGGTGAGGTAGGGCGAGAAGGCCCACTCGGCCATGTTGGATTTGGCGATCACGATCGCTCCGGCCACCTTGAGGAGCGACACCATGGTGGCGTCGTGTGTCGGAAGGAAGCCCTTCAGGGCAAGCGATCCGGCGGCCGTCTGCAGACCCTTGGTCTCGTAATTGTCCTTGACGATCACCGTGACGCAGTGCAGCGGCAACAACCGGTGCTCGCGGCGCTGCAACGCATCAACTCGATCGGCCTCGGCCAGGGCATCGGGCGCGAGTACGACGATCGCATTGAGGCGCGCGGGCTGGTCGAACGACTCAATCCTCTCCCGGTAATAGGAAACGACCTGCCGGCAGGTCGTGGATCCGTCCCTGAGGGCGGCGTGCAAAGAGGCAATTGTTGCCTCGCTGAAGTCCTGCGCGGCGCCCGAGGCAAGGGCGGGGAGTAGCGCGAGGCTGCCGAGCAGCGAGGGGAGGGTCCGAGGAGTCATGCTGACGCTTCTCACGGCGACAATGCGAGCGCTCAGCCGGTGGGGAAGAGCGACCGGACGGCGAGATAAAACAGCGAGGGGCAGATCAGGCAGCCGAGCCCCGTATGAAACGT
>CAXBRZ010000444.1:0-1630 GCA_963978075.1 uncultured bacterium
ATCGCGCCATGACAGTCGATGAACCCACCCTGCAGCCCACGGCGCCTGGACGGGCGCTCACGTTGGAGTCGGGCGCGGCGGGCCCGTTCGACCCCAAGGCCTATGTTGCCGCATTGCCCGCGCGGCCCGGTGTCTACCGGATGCTGGACGCGCACGGCACGATCATTTACGTCGGCAAGGCCGCGAACCTGCGCTCGCGGCTCGCAAGCTATTTTCGCGCCGATGTCGTCCAACCCAAGGTGGTCGCACTGGTTCGGCAGATCGCGGGCATCGAGGTGACTGTCACGGATTCGGAGACGGAGGCGCTGCTGCTTGAGTTCAACCTGATCAAGAAGCACCGGCCGCATTACAACGTCCTGCTCAAGGACGACAAAAGCTTTCCTTACATCTCCCTGAGCACGCAGCAGCGCTTTGCGCGCTTGTCCTTCTATCGAGGCAGCCGGCGCGGTCCGGGGCGGTTTTTCGGTCCCTATCCCAACTCCGTGGCGGTGAGGGAGACACTCTCACAGTTGCAGAAACTGTTCCGTCTGCGCAACTGCGAGGACAGTTACTTCGAGAACCGGAGCAGGGCCTGCCTGCAGTACCAGATCCGTCGCTGCTCGGGTCCGTGTGTGGGGCACATCACGAGGGAGGACTACGCCGAGGACGTGGAGTCCGTGATCCGCGTCCTCGAAGGTCGCGACCGGGAAGTGGCAGAGCGACTTGGCGAGCGCATGGAGGCCGCATCGGGCAGATTGGAATTCGAGAAGGCGGCAGTCCTGCGCGACCAACTCGCGGCCCTGAAGACCATCCAGGCGTCGCAGATCGTCAGCGCCACCGCCGATGTCGACTGCGACGTCGTCACCGTGGTCACCGGGCCCACCCTGCACGCCATCGGCGTCATGTTCGTGCGCGCCGGCCGCAGTCTCGGCACCACCACCTACTACGCGCGCGCACACCTTGCCGAGGCCGAGGAGACCGTACAGGCTTTCCTCGTACAGCATTACCTCGTGCATGAGGCACCTGCGGAAATCGTCCTGCGCCGGCGTCCGGACGACAGCGGACTCCTGGCCGCCGCGTTGTCGGAGCGGGCCGGTCACAAGGTCACCCTGCATGTACCGAGCCGCGGCATCAAGGTACGTTGGCTGGAGATGGCGGCCGACAACGCCGAGCAGAGCCTGCGCCTGCGCCTCGCGACGGAGGCCGGCATTGGCGTGCAGTTGCAGGACCTTGGCAAGGCGCTCGGGATGGAGCAGGCGCCGACGCGTCTTGAGTGCTTTGACATCAGTCACACGCGCGGCGAGGCCTCGGTGGCCTCTTGCGTGGTGCTGGGTCCCGAGGGCCCCGTCAAGGCCGACTACAGGCGCTTCAATGTGGCGCCCGATGCGCCAGGCGACGATTACGGCGCGATGCGCGAGGCCCTGAGCCGCCGCTACCGGCGGGTCAAGGCGGGGGAGGCGAAGGTACCGGATGTTCTGCTGATCGATGGCGGACCGTATCAGCTGGCCGAGGCAATACGGGTGCTCGCGGAGCTGGAGGTCACCGTGCCTCGCGTCGTCGGTGTCGCCAGCGTTGCGCACCGAACTGACGGAACGAGCCGACGAGTTCCCCCACATCGGGCTCACGGCGCTCGAACTGCGGTGGTACGCCG
>CAXBRZ010000445.1:0-1627 GCA_963978075.1 uncultured bacterium
ATAAACCGAGCTCTGTCTTTCTAGATAGGTTTCGGGGCCAAGTTTGGTCATCTGGGCATCCAAAGTCCAAGTTTTTTACGAAATGGCCTTCGACGATGCCTCCGGTGCTGATTTTTGGTGCAAGCCGATCTGCGGATCGAGCCTAATCGATTCCAATGGGCTCCGGGGCCAACTTTGGGACCCCGGGGGATGGAGAGTCGACGTAAAATCCCCACGTTGATTTTTCTGTCTGCTGAAAAGCCGGGTTGCCGTAGCGGGGCACGAGGCGGACGCGCGCAAAGTCGGCCACCGACGCGCGCAGGCCCAATTCGTCCTCGGCCCCTCCTGCCACCCAGTCGTACAACACGCGCGGCAGGTACGCCCGCGCCCGCCGTTCCAGATCCTTGATCGAATGGTCCACACGCTCTCCTTTGGTGGTCGAGAATATCAGCGTGTCCCCATTGCCGTCCCCTGCAGCAAGAGTTCCTGCACCCGAACAGGCAGGCGCCGTAGAATCCGGTCGGTCCGTCCGGGAGATATCACGATGTCGAACTTCACTCGATCACGGTGGCGCAACCCGCTCTTGTCGGTGTCGATGCTGCTCGTCTGCCTTGCGTTGACGGGGGCGGTGCACGCTGCACCGTCGGCACGGGTGATGACATCGGAAGGGCGGGTCAGCGGCGTCGAGCAGGACGGAGTGCGGCAGTTCCTCGGCATTCCGTATGCGGCGCCGCCGACGGGTGAGCGGCGCTGGACTTTGCCGCAGGCGCCGGCCCGTCGCCGCGGGGTACTCGCCGCGGACCATTTCAGGGATGCGTGCCCGCAGGTCGTCCGCTACAACCTCACGGAGGCCAGTGAGGCCGAAGACTGCCTGTACCTGAACATCGCCGTACCCACGGCGCCGACGCGTGAGGCTCATGGCCGGCCGGTGCTGTTGTGGATCCATGGTGGCGCTTACGTCGGAGGAGGCGCAAACCTCTACCGGATCGATCATCTGGCGCGACAGGGCGATCTTGTCGTTGTTTCCATCAATTACCGTCTTGGTGCGCTCGGATTTCTCGCGCACGCAGGGCTTTCGGATCAGGCGGCGGGTGCGTTCGGCTTTGCCGACCAGCAGATGGCGCTTCGGTGGGTCCACCACAACATACGCCGCTTTGGCGGCGATCCCTCGCGCGTCACCATAGCCGGCGAATCCGCCGGAGCCGCCAGTGTCTGTGCGCTGCTGGCTGCGCCTGAACTGGTGGGCGGGCTGTACGCAAGGGCCATCATCCAGAGCGCGGGTTGTGGCAACCCGTGGCGCCGGGTCGCCGATGCGCGCGAGGTGGGTTCGCGTTTTGCGGCGGCGCTGGGCTGCGAGGGAGCGGATGCCATCGCCTGCCTGCGCAAGGTTCCCCTGAAGCGGTTGCTCGAAGTCCAGACGGAGATGGCCGCCAGCGCCCTGCTGACGTGGGCGCCGTCCGTCGGTTCCTCCGTGCTGCCACGTCAGCCCACCGAGGCGGTGGCCAAGGGTCTCGTCCGGGTGCCGGTCATGAACGGCGGCACGCGGGACGAGATGCGTCTCTACGTCGGCTACGAGGTCGTGGCGGGTCATCCGTACAGCGACGAGGAATATGCGCGGCGACTCGAGGCCTATTACGGCGAGCATGCC
>CAXBRZ010000446.1:0-1625 GCA_963978075.1 uncultured bacterium
CGTTGCGGTCATCGGCGCGCCGCTGCCGGTCGCCCGGACGCGGAACCTGCGCCATGAGGTCGAAGTCAGCCGGCCGGTCGACGTGTGGAAAGACACCGTCGTCAAGCCCGAGGATGCAGATCACCCGAAACGGCAGGCCGCGCAGGCTCGACAGGGCGGCGACGGTGACGGATCCGGTGGGAACGCCGCCGCGCGCCGGATCGGTGAGGGCCGCCTCGAGCGCCGCCCGCACCACGGAAAGCGGACGGGCCACTGTCGCGTCGGCACGGCGCATGGCGGCACAGACGTCCCGGACGGTCGACCGCGTCTGCGCGAGCTCCTCCAGATCGCTACCGTTGGTCTGCGCCGCCATGAATCCGTCGAACAAGCCGTCAAGGAGCGTGGCCCAGGACGATGCATCCAGCGGCGCGGCGGTCGCCTTCAGCAACGCAAGCAAGGCATCGCTGTAGGCGGCAAGGGCCGCCAGGTCCTGCGCCGGGGGATCCAGCACGCCGGCCGCCGGCAGTTGGCCGGTCAGTACCGGCTCCACCTGCGTTGCGGGCATCAGGTAGGCGAGCAGCAGGCGGTCCATGCCGTCTTCGAGGGTGTTGCTGTGTGCACCGGGCAAGGAAAGTCGTTCGCGGTGCGCCGCATCGGCGCCCCACCGATACCCCGAAGCGCTGACCCAGTCGCGCAACCGGTCGAGCCGCTCCGCATCAAGGTCAAAACGGCGCATCACAAGCGGCAGCGCCAGCAGCGCCATGACCGCATCGGCCTCCAGACGCGAGTCCGCCAGTGCCAAAAGGTCACTGAGGGTGCGGGCAGCACCCTCACTGTGACGACGAGCGCGGCCGGAGATCGAATAGGGAATGCGGCGGGATTCCGGCAGCCCCGCGAACACCGCTTCGACCAGAGGCGCCGCGGTTTCCAGTTCCGGCACCGCGATCAGCACGTCGCACGGCCGCAGCCTCGTCGCAGGATCCTCGTCCGCCGCGAACAGGCCGAGGAGCCGGTCGACTACGACTTCCAGCTGGCGGGTCAGCGAATGACACACATGCACCTCGAGGCTGCGGTCCTCGCTGCACAGGGAGAGACTCCCCGGGGCCAGATCCTCCAGTTGCAGGATGCGGTTCTGCAACTGCGCCAGCAGGGTGTCGCCGGGGCTCGCGGGGAACGCCGACGGATCGTCCTCTTGGTGATCGCCGAATGCCTCGATCAGCGTCGCGAAATACGTCCGGGTGGACCCCGCCCACGCAGCCAGCAGCGGATTGCCCACTTCATGACCCGCGGCCTCGCCGCGTTCCGCCAGCAGGGCGAGTCGCCGCTCGCTGACGATGTCGGCCCAGTACTCGGCGCACGGGTTCAGCACATAGAGGTGGATTTCCATATGCCCGGCCATCGCATGCAGCCACTCGACGTAGAGCGGCGGGATGGACGGCAGCGCGAACAGATGCACGGCAGGCGGCAGCAGTGCCGCCTTCGCCGGATCCCCGAGCGCCTCGATGAACTGCTGCCGCGGATGACGCTCGGCCGCACCGAGGCGCGCATCGCGCAGCTGCTGGCGCGCAACGACCGCGGCGACGTGAGCCAGGAGGAGCGCGACGCGTGCGTCGAGGACCTGGTGCGCGAGATCACGGCGCTCTGGC
>CAXBRZ010000447.1:0-1607 GCA_963978075.1 uncultured bacterium
GGTCGTGACCCCTTCGGCCGCCTCGATGGAGACAGTGAAGTTGGTGCTGTGATCCTCGGCAGTCGACGACACCATGAGCGGCAGCCGCAGTTCCTTGCAGCGCTCCTGGGTGAGGGTGAGGCAGATGAGTCCGCGCCCGTAGCGCGCCATGAAATTGATGTCCTCGGCACGCACACATTCCGCAGCCATCAGGAGGTCGCCCTCGTTCTCGCGGTCCTCGTCATCGACAATGACGACCATCCGGCCAGCCTTGAGCTCGGCGAGGATTTCTTCAATGGGAACGAGTGGAGTCATACAGCTCGGCGTCCGGTCAAACCTCTAGTGTAGCAGGGCGGCCTCAGCCCCCGGCCCGCTTGGCCTCGATACCACGCTTTTTAAGCTCCTCGACCAGCGTGTCGCGGTGCTCTCCCTGGATCTCGATGACCCCGTCGACCACGCGCCCGCCCGTACCGCAGCGCTGCTTCAGGGCCTTGGCCAGTGTCTCCAGTTCGGCCGGCGGCAGACCCAGCCCTGTAATGACACTGACTCCCTTGCCTCCGCGTCCGGCAGTCTGGCGGGCGACCCGGACCGGACCTTTCTGGGCGGTCGCGGCGGCCAGAGCCGCACGGGCCTTGCAGCGGCAGGCGTTGGCGGGAAAACCGCAGCCGGGGCAGACGCGGCCGGTGCCAGTTGAATAGACGACGCGGGAATCAGATCCTTTCATGGACGAAAGTGTAGCCAATCGCCCCCCTCGACCGCACCGGGGTACGCGCCCACAATTGGCATATGCCCCTCCCTGACATTCTCCCCGCACGCCGTGCCGACCTAGGCCCTCTCGCCCGGCTCTCGCGGCGTCTGGTCGAGGCCGGCCTTGCGCCTGCGTGGACCGAAGAGCGGCTCGAACGGGTCTTGCGCAGCGAGGAAGGACAGGTACTCAGCCTGCGCCGTGGTCATGGCGTGGTCGGCGGTGCCGTGCTGGAGCTTGAGGGCAGCACGGCGCACCTATCGCTTCTGGTGGTCGATCCGCAGGTGCAGCGCCAGGGGCTCGGGCGGGCCTTGCTTGAATGCTGCGAACAGCGCGCGCGGGAGGCCGGCTGCGCGCAATTGCGCCTCGAGGTCCGTGAGGGCAACCGGCAGGCCATCGCGTTCTATCGCCAGTGCGGCTATGCGCAGACGCACGAACGCGCCGGTTATTACGGCGCGAAGGAAAGTGCGCTGTGCTTCAGTCGCGCCCTGCCCTGAATCTCATCCGCACCTAGTCCTTGTACGGATCGTAGGTGGGATCATCCGCCTCGGAAATCCGCACCAGGTGGTCGCCGGACATCACGAGCCGCATGGCGCGTCCGGCAATCACGTCGGCAAAACCCACCCACTCAGGGCTCGTCGGCTCATTGCGCCACCAGAACCGCCCGTCGCCGGTCGGCACCAGCGGAATCACCCCGTCCAGCCACAGGGCGCCGTCCCGCAGAACGATGCGGTGGTCGCCGACCCAGGGGTCCTCGGAACGATAATGACCGGGGTACGCAGACCACGCGGCGGGGGCTGCTGGGGATGCCGCACGCGCAACGCCGTCCCTCAAAAACGTCCTGCTGCCCCAACTGAAAGAAGCACAGGGCGCATCCGAAGGC
>CAXBRZ010000448.1:0-1601 GCA_963978075.1 uncultured bacterium
AATCCGAAGATGCGGGAGTTCTGGACCCACTACGGCCCGGTGGTGCTCCCCACTCGCCCGGTCATGCCCCGACACAAGGGCAAGGTCGAAGCTGGAGTGAAGTACGGTCAGAACAACGCCCTGAAGGGTCGATCCTTTCCCAGTCTGGCGGCGCAGAACCTCCATCTTCAGTAATGGGAAAGCACCGTCGCCGACACGCGACTCCACGGCACGACGCGACGACAGTTGGGGCAGCAGTTCCAGGAGGTGGAGCGTCCCCGGCTGCTGCCCGGATGGACGAGAACGCGTTTGTGGTAGCGCGGTATGTCCGGGTGTTTCAGGTCGCCCCCGAGCAGCGCCTTCGTGGCCGCGTTCTCGTCGCCCGGGCTCGCAGGCGACGAGTCCAGCGACGCAGACGATGCAGCAACGCACGCCATGGGGCACGCTGATCGTGTTCGGCGTGGGGATCAGCCTGGGCACCGCATTGCTCACCACGCAGGCGGGCCAATGGCTGGGCAAGTTCGTGGTAACGCATTCGGGCCTGGCTGACCACGGCACGCTGATGATCTTCGCCATCCTGGCCGCATTCCTGATCCTGATCCACCTGGGCTTTGCCAGCGCCACGGCGCTGACGGCCGCGCTGCTGCCGATTTCGATCTGATCGATGAGTTCATCGCCCGCCACGGCCTCGATCTGTCTGTGGCCCCAGAGGTGATGGCGATGGACGATGTCGATTTCGCCCGACGCATCGTCGATATCAACGTGCCGCGCGAGGAGATCATCCGACTCGCCGCCGGTGCCACTCCAGCCAAGCTTGCGCGGGTCCTTTCCCGCCTGCGCGCTGCCGAACTTGTCATTGCGATGACGAAGATGCGCGCCCGCAGAACTCCGAGCAACCAGGCACACGTCACCAACCGGTCGGATGATCCGCTCCTTCTCGCCGCCGATGCGGCTACCGCTGCTGCCTTCGGATTCCGCGAGATCGAGACCACGGTTCCGGTGCTTGGTGACGCACCAAGCAATGCGGTTGCCGTATCGATCGGAGCTGCGGTCGGCGCAGTAGGTGTGCTGGTTCAGTGCTCGGTCGAGGAGGCCCTCGAACTCGAGTTGGGCATGGCCGGCCTGGTCTCCTACGCGGAGACGGTGTCGATTTACGGCACGGAGCAGATCTTCATCGATGGTGACGACACCCCCTGGTCGAAGGCACTGCTCACCTCCGCATATGCCAGCCGCGGTATGAAGATGCGGGTCACCTCCGGGGGCGGCTCCGAGGCCCTCATGGGTGCTGCAGAGAACTGCTCGATCTTCTACCTTGAGGCACGCTGTGTGGCACTCGCCCGTGCGCTCGGCGCCCAGGGCGTGCAGAACGGTGGCATCGACGCGGCCTCGGTATCGGGCAGTGTGCCCGGTGGAGTGCGCAGCATGATGGCCGAGAACCTCATGGTGATGATGCGCAATCTCGAGGCCTGTACAGGCAATGATGCGCTCATGAGCGAGTCGGAGGTTCGACGTACGTCACGGACCCACCCGATCTTCATCGCCGGTACGGATTTTGTCTGCTCGGGGTTCGGCTCGATTCAGCGCTACGACAACATGTTTGGCCCAAGTCAGTGGAACTCCGA
>CAXBRZ010000449.1:0-1596 GCA_963978075.1 uncultured bacterium
ACCTGGATGGTCCGGCGTATCTCGTCGTCGCGGCCGATCACTGGATCAAGCTTTCCGCTTTCAGCACGTTCGGTCAGGTCGATGGTGTATTTCTCGAGCGCGCCGCGGGACTGCTCGGCATTGGCGTCATTGACCGACGCTCCGCCGCGCATCTCGTCAATCGCCTTCTCGATGGCCGCCTTCTGGCCACCGCATTCCTTGAACGAACGGCCCAGCTCACCGCGGTCCTCAAGTGCCGCCACCGCGAAGAGTTCGGAGGAGATGAACTGGTCGCCACGCTTCTGCGCCGCCTTGTCACAGGCGTTGAGCAGCCGTGTCAGGTCATTCGAGACATGGACGTCCGCCCCTGTTCCCTCCACCTTTGGCAGCCGCTCCAGCGCCTCAGCGAGGCGCGCTCGCCACTGCGATACGTTCACGCCTGCACGATCCAACAGCGGCCGGACGGTCCCGCCCTGTTGGTCGATGAGCGCAAGACCCAGATGCAACGGGTCAATGAAGCCGTGATCCTTGCCAAGCGCGAGGGACTGTGCGTCCGCCAGCGCCAGCTGAAAACTCGAGGTCAATTTATCCTGCCGCATGGGCGGACTCCCAAAAGTGAAACTAATGGAAGCGTTGTGGGGTCCGCCGGACGGAATTCAACCGTCGGTCAGCCCGGCAATGGACCTTCGGCGTGTTGCGTGAGCCAGATCACGGCCAAGCCAAGGAGAATCAAGACCACCTGCTCGACCGAACGACGCAGGTCGGTATGGCGGTGCAGCCCGGGGATCAGGTCGGCCACCGCCACATACAGGAGCGATGCCCCCGCAACGGCCAGGGCGAACGGCAGGACCGACAACGTCCGAGCGGACAGCGCGCAGGCCAGCATCCCGCCGAACACGGCCATCAGGCTGCTGAGCAGGTTCAGTACCAGTGCCCGCCAGCGGTGCACCCCGGCATGTATCAGGATGGCGATATTGCCGATTTCCTGCGGCAGTTCATGCGCAAAGACCGCGAGCGCCGTGGCAATTCCGAGTTCGGGGCGGGTGAGATAGGCTGCCGCCACAATGACGCCGTCGACCGCGTTGTGGAAGGCCTCGCCCACCAGCAGCATCGGCCCGACGGCCGCCTCGCCGGCATGCCCATGCCCGCCGTGCAGGTTGGTCGGATGCCCGGCGCAGGGCTCCTCGTCGTGGCAGTGCCGCCAGCGCACGAGTTTTTCCAGCAGGAAAAAAAACAGAAGTCCGCAGACGACGGCAAGTCCCACCCCGCGCACCTGTCCCGTCCCTGCGCCCTCGATGGCTGCAGGTATGAGGCCTAGGAGGGCAGCCCCTAGCAGCGCGCCGGTGGCGAAGCTCACAAGGTGCGGCACCAGCGCACGCCGTGCGCGCTCGGGGAGCGCCACGAAGACCGAGGCGGCCAGCGCCGACACAAGGCCGACCGAAGCGGTGAGCGCGGCGACAGCCAGATAGGGAACAGCAGTCATGCCGTGAGTCTACCGGTTACGGCTCGCGCCAGACGAGCGTGGCCATCCGGCCGCTGCCCGGGTCGCGCCGATGGGAATAGAAACGGGCGCTGTCGGCGTAGGTGCACAGGCCACTCGTGGTCACCCGGGTCACC
>CAXBRZ010000450.1:0-1578 GCA_963978075.1 uncultured bacterium
AAGACAATGGCGCGACTGCCGAGGGACACCTGCAACTCGCTCTCGAGCACGGCGCACGCCACACCGTGCCGGGCGAGTTCAAGAGCAGTGACGAGGCCAGCCGGTCCCGCGCCGACGATCACCACCGAACGGCGCATCTGCACTTTGCGCAGTTGCGGCAGGTACGGTTCATGAACCGTGTACTGATAATAGATCGACGAGCGGGGTCTTTGTTCGGGCTGATGCGTCACTATGTCACCGTGCTGCGAACCCCTGCACGCCCGCTCCAAAAAAGCCGCGATCGCGCGGATTTCACCCCAATCAGCCTGCCGGCGTGGCAACCTGCTACCGAACGCCGGAGGACGCCATCCCTACGGTAACATCCTGCCATTGGCAACCGTGGAAAATCGGGTGAGGAAAGATCTGACGTCGGGGGTATGATCGGCCGCAAAGGCAACCCACGATTGCCTGTGCGCGAGTTCCGCACCGATGAGCCCGACTGCCGCCCTGCGTCTCGCCCCCCTTGCCGCCGACGCTGATGCCCTCAACTTCTGCGCGACCTGCGCCTTTTCTTCCGCGTGCCTGGATCAGGGGTATGACAAGACGCGCCTGAACGAACTGCATATTCTGGTCGACCATGTAGGTCCCCTCGCCGAAGGGACCCATCTCTTCCGGGAAGGCGACCCATTCGAGGCCATCGCGGCGGTGCGGACCGGTACTGTCAAGACTTACGTGGTCGACCGGGAGGGCCGCGAGACGGTCCTTGGGTTTCACCTACCGGGAGAACTGATCGGTCTCTCAGCGATCTCGCGTGACCGCTACCCCTGCAACGCCGTCGCCCTCGAACCGGTCGCGCTTTGCCGCTTTTCCTTCCCCGAGATCGCAACCCTCGCAACCCGGATTCCGGGGATCCAGCAGCGCCTCTTCCAGTTGCTCTCGGAGGACATCGGCAAGGCCAGCCTTCTGCTCGGCGACTTCACTGCCGAGGAGCGGCTTGCGGCCTTTCTGGCACTTCTCGTTCGCCGCTACCGCAGGCGGGGCCTCAGTGGCAACCGGTTCAGCCTACCGATGGCGAGGACCGATATCGCCAATTACCTGCGCCTGGCGCCGGAAACGGTCAGCCGCCTGCTGCGACGATTCCAGGACCTCGGCTTTGTGAGCGTCGAACGGCGGTTCATCGAAATCAGTGACGAAAAGGGCCTACTCTCACTCGCGGTCCACGTTCTGCGGAACTGAGCGCCAAGTCGGGAAATAAGCGAAAACCACTACGGTTCCCGCCACATTGATTGATCTGGATCAGGGACCAGGTCCTCCACCGTGCCTAGCATGCCAGGCACGATTAGCCAGGAGGATGTCATGGATACGTCACGCCGACTCTGGGCAGGCCTCATCGCCCTGCTCGCGATTTCATTCTCGGTTCTGTTGTGGGCTGGACACGAAATCCACCAGCAGGCACCACCCATCCCCGTCAAGGTTCTGAGCCAGGACGGCAGCGTGCTCTACACCGCCGAACAGATTGAGCGAGGGCGTTCTGTCTGGCAATCCACTGGCGGTCAGCAACTCGGGACGATCTGGGGACACGGCGCCTACGTTGCGCCT
>CAXBRZ010000451.1:0-1567 GCA_963978075.1 uncultured bacterium
CCAGATCCACGGAATGCATTTCCCGTTCAAACTGCGACCTCAGATCGTTGGAGGCGCGCTTAAACTCCGTCAACGCCTTGCCGATCGTCTTGCCCAACTCGGGAAGCTTCTTGGGTCCGAACATGACGAGGGCCACAATAAAGATAACGATCATCTCTGGGACACCAATGGAACCCATATTGCCCTCCTCAGGCTAATGATACCAGACTGAGAATTTTCGCCCGGTCGCGCCACTTATTCTTTGCATGGATCGCGATCTGCCCGGCGCCATCGCCCAATTTCTGGCTTCCGCCGTCCAACCGGCGTTGATTGAGCCCGGCGAGGCCCCAATCCCCTTGGTCTTCGGCCAGTTCGAGGTACGGTCGCACGGTAAGCAGTACCTGATTGAGTGTTGGCACGGGTCCCGCAACCTGGTCCGCCGAGCGACCGGATCTTACTCCGTCACCAAGGGTCGTCTGGAACTCACCGCCCTGCGTTTTGGCGGACATGAGTACCTGCTCCTACTGGCCGATCTCGCGGCTCCGAAGAATCGAGCCCTCCCCCGGCAAGCCAACCTCTCGCATTACCGCGCGGTTCTCGAACGCGCCCTGCATCGCCAATTCCCCGGTTGGAGCATCGATCAGCTCACCTCCGGTGCCGACCTGGAGCGTAGCCTCTCTCCCGCCTACGTGCGAGGGCTGATCCGCAAAGGCGACGCGCAGGTCGCCGTCATAGTTCTGGTCGAGCAGGCTCTGCACCGTGCGGGCGATCACCATTCCTTCGTTGAATGCCGGGACGATGATCGTGACGGGCGGCGCGAATCGGGGCGCCGCATCCGTACGCCGCTGCTGTGCCGCGGCATTGCGTCGTTGCGTGATCGCGAGCGAGAGGATGAACGCCAGGCGAATCACGCCGAGGATGACGGCGACGAGAAAGACCCAGTAGATCCCCCAGTCCATCAGTCCGACGACGGTGAATGCCACCACCTCGACCACGCGCTCGAGCGTCGTGTGCGTGCTGAGCGGAGGCATCGCCTCGTCGCGCGTGATGCCGGCGAGTTCGGAGACCAGCACCGGCTCACGTCCGTGCGCCCGCATGGAGTCGATGAGCGTGCCGAGGACTTCGACCGTCGCCTTGCGGTCGCCGCCGGAGTCGTGCATCAGCAGGATGTTGCCCTTGTCGAGCCGCAGCATGGTGGTGTCGTAGATCGCCTGCGGCTCGTTCAGTCGCCAGTCTTCGCTGTCGATGTGCACACCGACCGTGAGGTAGCCCAGGTCGGTGGCGATGCCAACGGGAACGAGTTCGTCGGTGGTCGTCGGCTCCGCGTCGCCGAAATAGGGCGGCCGGAACAGGGCGGTGCGTCGATTGAGGATGCTTTCGATCAGTCGTCCCGAGGCGACCAGTTCGAGTTTCGCCAGGAACGGATTGGTGAGGGCGAGATTCGGATGCGTGTAGGTGTGGCTGCCGATCTCGTGCCCCTCGCGAAGAATGCGCCGCAGCAGCGCGGGGTACTGATCCACTTGCCGGCCGACGACGAAGAACGTGGCTTTTGCATGGCGTGAGCGGAGCGTGTCGAGAATCGCGGCCG
>CAXBRZ010000452.1:0-1555 GCA_963978075.1 uncultured bacterium
TTCAAAACGCCCGCCGTCCAACGTGAAGGACTCTCTGGGCACCCCGCGCGGACTGCACGAGATCGCTGAGCGCATCGGCGAAGGTCAGCCCCCCGGCATGGTGTTCAAGTCCCGGGTGCCCACCGGGAAGCACTTCTCGAAGTTCGCGGACGCTGACACCCACAATAACTACATCACCACCCGCATCCTCTGGCTGCGCGGCTTGGAACCCGGAGTGAACCTTGGCGGCAACGTGGATACCTACGACCGCTACGTCTACATCCACGGCACGAACCACGAGTCCCGGATCGGCGAGCCCCTGAGCGCCGGCTGCGTCCTGATGCGCAATCTCGAGATCATCGAGCGCGAAAGACTGGTCGAACGTACTGCAGAAGACACAGGTCCCTATATCGCCAAGGCGCTTGACCGCTTGCGTGATCATCCTTTTGTCGGCGAGGCGCGCTCGGTGGGCCTTATCGGTGGTATCGAGATCGTCTCCCGCAAAGGCAGCAACGAGCGCTTCGGAGGAAAGGAAGGTCATGCCGGACCGATCGTGAGGGATATCTGTATCCGCCGCGGTCTTATGGTCCGTGCTATCCGCGATACGATCGTGTTCTGCCCGCCGCTGATCATCAACGAAGCCGAACTCGCCGACCTGTTCGGCCGCCTGCGCCAGTCGCTCGACGCGGCGATGGCCGAGCTCAAGGCCGAGGGCCACTTCAAGGGCTGAGGTGAGGTTCGGTCCATGAACGGCGGCGCATTGCCTTCGGGTACAGCGCCGCCCTTCGGCACCCAGCAGCGCATCCGGTCACGCGCGATCTGGGCGGTGGCGCTGTTCGCCGCCGCGGTGCCGCCGGCGATCATCGGTTTCGGCATCGCCCAGGCGAGCAGCGAGCAGGCCAATGTGGCGACGCCGCTCGCCTTCGGCTTCTGGGCGATCGGTTTGCTGTTCGCGCTCGCCGCGGCGATCCCCACCCTGCGCTACTGGGACCATCTTCCGACCATGATCCGCTGGCTGGGTGCACTTCCCCTGCTCTGCGTCTCCCTCTTCCTGAGCGCTGCCATCCTCGCGACGACCTTCACTTGAGACGGACGCCAGTTAAGAACGACTCGCAATTGACCCGGATCAACGCACTGTGAGCCCGCGCGACGAAAATGCGCGACATGCAGACAGCCAAGCTGATTAAGATTGGCGTCGGGAGAACACGGGGCGCAATGGATTATCAGGCTTACTTCACGGGCCACCTCGACCACCTGCGCGACGAGGGACGCTATCGCGTGTTCGCGGAACTGGAGCGGATCGTCGGCGCCTTCCCGCGTGCACGCTTCCACCAGGACGGCAAGGTCCGCGACGTGACCGTCTGGTGTTCCAACGACTACCTGGCAATGGGCCAGCACCCGGTGGTGATCGAGGCCATGCAGGCCGCAATCGGCGCCCAAGGTTCCGGCGCCGGCGGCACACGAAACATTTCCGGCACCAACACCCTGCACGTCGCCCTCGAGCGCGAGCTTGCCGCCCTGCACGACAAGGAAGCGGCTCTGGTCTTCACTTCGGGCTACGTCGCAAACGAGACCA
>CAXBRZ010000453.1:0-1547 GCA_963978075.1 uncultured bacterium
TCGGTGTCCCTGCTGTCCCCCGCACTGCGCGAAGCGGGCGTCGCACGCCTTGGTCGCGCCGGCTGGCAGGGGCTGTACTCGCTGGTGGCCATCCTCGGGCTGTGGCTCGTGATCGACGCCTACGCCGGACTTCGCCTCGCGCCGCAGGTGCTGTGGGTGGCGCCGCAGGCGCTCAGGGTCCTCGCGGCGATGCTGCTGCTGCCGGTGTTTCCGTGCCTCCTCGCCGCCTATCTGCCCGGCCGGATCCGCGAGCGGCTGAAGCATCCGATGCTGGTGGGTGTGAAAGCCTGGTCGCTGGCCCACCTGCTGGTCGTCGGTACCGTGGCCTCGACCGTGCTCTTTGGCAGCGTGCTCGCCTGGGCCGTCGCGGACCGGATCTCGATGAAGCGTCGTGTGCCGCGAGCGGTGCCCGCACTGCCTGCCGGGCGGTGGAACGATGCCATCGCGATCGTCGTGGGACTGGGGCTGTACGCCTATCTGCTCTGCTGCGGCCATCTCCGACTCATCGGGGTCGCCCCGTTCGGCTGACGTCAGCGGGTGGCAAGGCGCGAGCGCAGGCGCAGTGTCAGGCGGTCCGTCGAGACGTCTGGATGGAAGGTCTCGGTGACCTGACCGTGCGGGTCCACGAGGTAGAGGAAAACGCCGTGGTCAAATCCTGCGCCTGAGTTCCTTGCGGGCACGCCGAAGGAGCGCCGCGCGTCGTCCAGCGCCGCGGCGGATCCTGTGAGCCCGTGCAGGCGGGGCGAGATGCCGCCGAGGAAGCGCCGCAGGACCTGCGGCGTGTCGTGCTCGGGGTCCACGGTGACAAAGTATGCCTCAACAGCCTGTGCGGTCGGGCCGAGGCGCGCCAGCGCGCCGGCCAACGTGTGCAAGGTGGTGGGGCAGATGTCCGGGCAGCGGCTGTAGCCGAACGTGACGAGGAGCCAGCGGCCGTTCAGGTCCGCGGCACTCACTGGCCGGTTCTGCTCGTCGCGCAACAGGTCCGTGTTGCCGTGGGCAACCGTTGCCACGAGGCCGGCCAGCAGCAGGACGGCGCGGTACAGCGATCTCATACGGCGACGATGAATCCCATCGCGCCGCGCTCGGTCATGCGGCTCTGGTGCGGATGGAACATGTAGCGGCCGCGCCGCGGCAGGGAAAACTCGACGATGGCGCGCTCGGCGGGACCGAACGAGACCAGGTCGGTGTGTTCGTGCGGCGTGAGCGAGGTGCCTGAACGAAACACGTCGAAAGTCTGTGCGTGCAGGTGAAAGCCCGCCAGCGGATCGAGTTCCACCATGTTGAGCAGATAAAGCCGCACGCGTTCGCCCACCGGGACCTTGAGCGGAAAGCGTGTGTAGTAACCGGCGATGCCATTCCAGGCATACACGTCGTTGACGCCGTCCCCGTCCGTGTCAAAGCCGCCGAGCACGAGGACAAACTCGTGCGCGGGGGGGCGCCCGCCCGGTGGATCGACGATGAACGCGCCGTACATGCCGCGGCCGATGTGCCAGGCGTACGGCGGGACGTGACAATGATAGGGATGCAGGCCGAACGGTCCGGCCTCG
>CAXBRZ010000454.1:0-1543 GCA_963978075.1 uncultured bacterium
CTTGAGGGGCTTGCGGTTCTCGGTGGAGAGCTCGCACAGCGCACGGGCCGCGCTGTCACTCTGCCGCCGTGGCCGGCCCGTGATCGTGTACGGGATGCGCCGCGTCTCCGGCAGCGCGCTGAAGACCGCATCCACCAGCGGTGCCGCCGTCTCCAGATCGGGCACGGCCACGAGAATGTCCGCCGGCTGCAGGCGAGTCGAGGGATCCGAATCTTCGGCAAACAGGCCCAGCAGCCGGTCAACGACCACTTCGAGCTGCCGGGTCAGCGAATGGCAGACGTGCACTTCGAGGCTACGATCCCCCTCGCGGAGCTGAAGGGATGCCGGCGCCAGCCCGTCAAGGTGCAGGATGGCGTTCTGTAGCTGCGCGAGCAGCGTAATGCCCGGTGATGGCTGAAAGGCTGCCGCGTCCTCCCCGGCGCGGTCACCGAAGGCCTCGACCAACGCCGCGAAGTACGCCCGCGTCGGACCGGCCCAGGCGGCCAGGAGCGGATTGCCGACCTCGTGACCTGCCGCCTTGCCGCGTTCCTGAAGCCGGGACAGACGCCGTGGCGATACGATCTCCGCCCAGTATTCCGCACAGGGGTTGAGCACATACAGGTGGATCTCGAGGTAGGGCTCCAGCGCCTGCAACCATTCGATGTAGAGCGGCGGTATCGACGGCAGCCCGTACAGATGCACCGACGGGGGCAACAGGGCCGCCTTCACGGGATCCTTCAGCGCCTCGATGAAGCGTTGGCGCGGATGCCGGTCCTGCGCACCGAGCCTCGTCAGCAGACGGCGCCACAGTTCGGACTGCCACAGAACGTCGTCCGTACCATGCCCTTCAAGCGCAGGCACGGCGCCTTCACCCTCCGACCAACGCTCCAGCCAGTCGCCGCGAAACGTGATGTACTGGTCGAAGAGGCCCGCGATCCGCACGGCCAGTTCGTACTGCATCACCGGATCGGCGCGTTGCAGATAGCGCGCGAGTCGCGGGTGGGCGGCCACGAACGTCGTGTCCGCAAGGACCGCCAGCACCTGCCAGGTCAGCGTTTCCGGCTGGAACGGCGAATGGCCTTCCATCTCCGGGACGATCCGGCCGACCATGCGCCAGAGCCAGCGTGCAAGATTGTCAAAGGCGAGATTGGCACACACGCCGTGCGTGTCCGCCACGGCAAACTGCAGCGCCCGCTCCATGGCCTTGCTCGGCACCAGCACCTCGTCGACCTCAAAGACACCACGCGGCCGCTGCGCCAGTTCACGCAGCAGACGGGCGGTCAGAATGGGGAGACGATTCGAGAAGTGGAGGTGCAGCATGGACCGGTCAAGCATACCGGCCCTGCCTGATGCAGTCCCGGGTGCGCACAGTTCACTCCCCCGTCCCGCCCGGCGCAAGGGGGCGCCGAGGGGTTCAGGGATCAGATTTTGATCGCTGCCGGGATCGGGCCGCCGACGGACGGCGCAAACGCAGTGCGTTCGCGATGACCGAGACCGAACTGAGGGACATTGCTGCGGCCGCGGTCATCGGTGTCAGGACCCAGCCGAGCAGCGGAAAGAGAAC
>CAXBRZ010000455.1:0-1533 GCA_963978075.1 uncultured bacterium
ACAAGGGCGAGTCCCTGGAGGAATACTGGGAATACACCCACCGGATCTTCGAATGGGCCGACGGTGGCACACCGAACATGATCCTGGACGACGGCGGCGACGCCACCCTGCTCGTGCACCTCGGGCTCAAGGCGGAATCGGACCCGTCCGTACTGGACAATCCGACCAACGAGGAAGAAACGATCCTCTACGCCTCGATCCGTCGTCGGCTGGCAACGAAGCCTGGCTTCTACGCTGCCATCGCCAAGAACATCCGCGGCGTGACCGAGGAGACCACCACCGGCGTACACCGCCTTTACCAGATGGAAAAGGACGGCCGACTGCTGTTCCCGGCCATCAATGTCAACGATTCGGTCACGAAGTCCAAGTTTGACAACCTGTACGGCTGCCGCGAATCGCTGGTTGACGCCATCAAGCGCGCTACGGACGTGATGATTGCCGGAAAGGTGGCTGTGGTGGCCGGTTATGGCGACGTCGGCAAGGGCAGCGCCGAAGCGCTCAAGGCCCTGTCCGCCCAGGTCTGGGTGACGGAAATCGATCCGATCTGCGCCCTGCAGGCCGCGATGGACGGTTATCGCGTGGTGACCATGGATTACGCTGCTGACAAGGCAGACATTTTCGTGACCGCAACCGGCAACCTGCACGTCATCGACCATCATCACATGGCGGCGATGAAGCACAACGCCATCGTCTGCAACATCGGCCACTTCGACTCAGAGATCAACATCGCCAGTCTCTCCGGCTACGAATGGGACGAAATCAAGCCACAGGTGGACCACGTCGTGTTCCCCGATGGCAAGCGGATCATCGTGCTCGCCAAGGGCCGCCTCGTGAACCTCGGCTGCGGAACGGGCCATCCCTCCTTCGTCATGTCGAACTCGTTTGCCAACCAGACGCTGGCGCAGATCGAGCTTTGGGTGCACACGGACCGGTACGCCAAGCGCGTTTACACGCTGCCTAAGCACCTGGACGAACATGTCGCAAGGCTGCACCTTGGCAAGCTGGGCGCCGACCTGACGCAACTCTCGGATGCTCAGGCGGCCTATATCGGTGTTTCGGTCAACGGCCCCTACAAGCCTGACCACTACCGCTATTGAGATCCAAAGGACAGGACGGGCGCAGCCCGTCCTGTCCGAATCGCGTCAAGGAAAGATCCGATGCGCCTGCTGCAGTTGTCAGACCTGCACCTGCATGCCGATCCTTCGGGCCATCTGCGCGGGACCGTGACGCGTGACACCCTGCGCCGGTGTATCGAGGCTGGGCTCGCGGAAGGCCCTTATGACGGCATTCTGGTCAGTGGCGACATCGTCCACGACGAGCCCATGGGCTACCGGCACCTGCGCGAATGCGTCGCTCGCCTGCTCGAACTGCCGGCGCCGGGCGCGACGCGCCGGCCCCGGCCAGGGGAGCGATGGGAGAAAGCGGGGATTGTGCCGGAGTCGGGCGCCGCGGCGACGCGGGGGGAGGGGGCTCAGCGCGCCGCGTCCAGCCAGGCGGTGACCGCGCGCGCGGCGCGGCGTTTCCAGCGAACCC
>CAXBRZ010000456.1:0-1520 GCA_963978075.1 uncultured bacterium
AGTAACAGCGCGCCGCATAGTCTTCGGCAAAAACCGTCATGTGGCGCTCCAGCAGCGCAGTGGATCCAGTTCAAAGAAGTCAGGCAACGCGCCTGAGGCATAGGCGGGGCGATACACCGGCCTGCGCGAGTCGTGCTGTGCAGGCCATGCGTAGTCCGACTGTGGCACATTGAGCCAGAGCGCCGCGGCAGGCAGGTCTGCCGCCCAGGCGCACAAGTCATCCTCGTCGGCACCGTACAGCGCCACGCCAACCGGAGCAGCCTCATGCCCGAGGAGGGCGCGCAATTGCGTATCGTCCGCGTAAGAAGAAACGGTCAGGACGGGCCCGAGCAACTCTTCCCGATGCGGCGGCGCGTCGACGGGGACGTCCGCGAGGATCGTGGGTTGCAGCCAACCGCCCTTGAGGCCTGCCGGCCGAAAGCGAAAGCCCCCGAGCACGAGACGCGCCCCGGCGCGCATGGTCCTGACCACGCGGTTTTCACACGCCTTCGCTGCGTCGGCCGAGCCCAGCGGACCCAAGCGCACGGAAGCAATCGCCGGATCATCGACTTCCAGCAGACCGACATACTGATGCAGTCGCACCGCAAATTCCGCTGCCGTTGCCGCGGGGACAAAAATGCGTCGGCTGGACAGGCAGGAGCGCCCCCCGTGCCGCAGGCGCGACCACGCCACGGCCCGGACCGCGAGGTCAAGATCAGCATCCGGCCGCAGGATGGCCGCATCCAGCCGACCCACCGTTGCGCGCAGCGGCTTGCCAAGCTGACCGAGCATCGCGGCAGCCGAGGCTGAACCGGTGAAGGAGATTGCACGGATTCCGGAATGCCCGGCGAGATGGCCGGCGAGACCGGAATCACCGACCACCACATTCACGACACCGGGCGGGAGGACCGTCCAGGCCTGCGCCAGGGCAAGATGCAGCAGTTCCGCCCCCACGGGTGGACGGATCACCACCACGTCACCCCCCATCAGGGCCGTCGTCACGTCGCGCACCACCGGCAGGAGCGGCGATGAGGCAGGGCCGATGACCGCCGTCACACCGTTGTCAGATCGTTTCGCAGGCACAGGCGGGTACTGTAGCGCCGCCTCTGCAGCCTTCAGCGACGTCCGAGCCTCCTGCTGGGTCAGGCCTCCCTCGGCCACCAGGAGGCCCAAGAGGGGCACGGAGAGCTCTCTTAGGCGAGCCGCAACGTCTTGCAGCAGTACGAAGCGGTCATCCCCGCTGAGCGCCGACCACGCCGGGAGCGCCTGGCCAGCCGCGGCGACAGCCTGGTCGACGTCCCCCGGACTGCCCTCCGGCACCTGACCAATCTCGCGCGAGTTGGCCGGGTTGAGGACCGCACGCATCTTGGCTGTCGCCGCATCGACAAACTGCCCACCCACGAACAACTGACTCACGCACACCCCTTCGACAATTACTCCCTCGACACCGTCCTGCCACGGCCCCCGGCCGGGGCGCCAGGCCCGCCGGTTGGGGGCATCGGGCGCCTTGATCCTCTACACTCAGCAGCGCTGTCGTCACG